>JAYUGD010001124.1:0-2984 GCA_043767785.1 Zavarzinella sp.
AGACGCCAAGTGCGAAGGCATCAGGCAGGAGCGCGTTCTTTACCGGTTCATTTTTCCTTGGCGTCTTGGCGTCTTGGCGGTTCAAAATGGTTTTGTCCTCCCGGCGATTGTCGCCTGTCAATTTCGGGCCGTGCGCCGCATAATGGTCAGATTGCCCGCCGAGGATTTTTCGCATGGCGTTGGATTGGTTGAAGAGCGCGTTTAATGAGCCGACTGGTTTGCAGACGCATGACATCGTCGTCCGGCTGGTGGCCTCGATCGGGTTCGGGCTGGCCATCGCCGGACTGCACGTGTGGACGCGGCCGCCGTCGAAGCCGGAAGGCCCGCGGATCGGCACGTCGCTGGTCATGCTGTGCGTGCTGATTGCCATCGTGTCCCAGGTCGTCGGCAACAATGCGGCCCGGGCGTTTAGCCTCGTCGGGGCCGTGTCCGTCATCCGGTTCCGCACGCCGTTGGAAGACACGCGGGACACTGCCTTTGTGCTGTTCGCCGTCATCGAGGGGATGGCCGCCGGCGTCGGGTACTTCGAGGTCGGCCTCGCCGGCCTCGCCGCCGGGACGCTCACGTCCGCCGGCTTCCGGCTGCGGGCCACCATGCCGTCCGCCGGCGTGTGGGAAGTGGACATCCGCGTCGGGGCCGGCAAGGCCGTCGAGCGCATCTTCGAGAACGGCGTCGCCCTCCTCGTCGAGCGGTGCGACTTCCTCAGCGGCAAGTCGGCCAAGAAGGGGGAGGCGATGGAGTACCGCTACAAGGTCGTCCTCCGGCCGGGCGTGACGCCGTTGAAACTCCTCGCCGAACTCAGCAAGCACGAGGACGCCCAGAGCGTGGACATTAAGCAGTTGTGACGTGGTTTATGGATTGGTTCCCCCTTCCCTTTTAGGGAAGGGGGTTAGGGGGTTAGGTTGCCTTTCGCGGCGAGCACGCTCCGGGTGGAAGGCCGCGCTCCACTCCGAAGCGTCGCGTCGCGGCTAAACGGGGATCCCATCACCGTCGCTCGTACACGTTCCCCGGCAGCCGGCGAATTGCCTTCTTCATCTCCAGTTGCAAAAATACGCCGCTGAGTTCGGCGGCGCCCTTGCCCAAGTGGCGGCAAATCTCATCGACGTGCAGCGGGTCGGTCAACACGTCCCACACCAGTTTGGCGGTGCCGTCCAGCGTCGGCGGCTCCGGTGTTGGCGCGGGGGGCGGCGGCGCTTCCGTGAACAGGTCCGGCTGCCGGGCGACGGCGGGGAGCTTGGGCGTGCGCAGGCCCTTGAGGTCTTCCAGCAGGTCGTCCGCGTCGCGGATGAGGCGGGCGCCGTCCCGCAGGAGTTTCAGCGAGCCGGCGCTGGTCAGGCTGTCCGCGTTGGCGGGGAGGATGAACAGTTCCCGCCCCTGCTCCGCGGCGTGCCGGGCGGTGATGAGCGCCCCGCTCTGGGCGTTGGCCTCAATCACGACGACGGCGACCGACAGCCCGCTGATGAGCCGGTTGCGCGTGTGGAACATGCCGCGCTGCGGGGGCAACCCCATCGGGGCCTCAGTGAGGAGCGCCCCGCGGCCGCGGACTTCCTGGGCCAGGCCGACGTGTTCCGGCGGATAGATACGGGACAGGCCGCCGGCCAGCACGGCCAGCGTGCGACCGCCGGCCTCCAACGCCCCGCGGTGCGCCTCGCTGTCAATCCCGAGCGCCAGCCCGCTAACGACCGTGTACCCGGCCCGCGCCAAACTCCCGGCGAGTTGCCGGGCGGCTTTTCGCCCGTACCCCGTGCAACTGCGGGAGCCGACGATGGCGACCGCCTTCTCGTCTTCCGGCTTATACTCCCCGGCGAGGTACAACACCGGCGGGGCGTCTTGAAGCGTGCGGAGTGCTTTTGGGTAAGCGTCCGCCACGCGGGGGATGATCGTCACGCCCGCGTCGGCGGCCCGTTGCAGCTCGGCCGTCGGGTCCACGGTCCGCAGGGCGTCCGCGAATTGCCGGGCGGTCTTCTCGCCGACGTGATCGACGCCGAGGAGTTGGGCTTCCGTCGCCGCGACGGCCGCGGCCGCCGACCCGAAGCGGTCGAGCAGGGCCTGCGTGAGCTTCGGCCCCAAGCCCGGCACGAGGGTGAGCGTCACCCACGCACGCAACTCGGCGTCGGCCGGCGACATGGGCATGGTCCTTTCAAAATCACACCGGCGGCGTCGTGACCGCCGTCGCCGCCGTCAGCGCCGCGGCCCCGGCCCGCCGCTTGGCGAGCCACGCCTTGCCGGCCGCGTAGAAGCCGGGGGCCACGGAGATCAGCACCACGAGGATGATGACCTTCTCGATGTGCTTGGCCGTCTGGAAGTCCGGGCCGAAGACCTTTTTCAGCGGCGGGTCCAGCATCGGCGTGATGGCGTAGCCCAACAGCAACATGCTGGCGATCCACGCGACGCCGCCGACGACGTTGAACGTCAGGAAGCGGCGGTACTCCATCTTGCCGACGCCGGCCACGACCGGGGCGAACGTGCGGATGATCGGCATGAACCGGGCGAGGATGATCGTCTTGCCGCCGTGCTTCTCGTAGAAGGCCTGGGCCGCGAGCAGGTGGTCCTTGCGGAAGAAGAAGGACTTCTCCCGGCTGAAGAGGCGCGGCCCGGACTTGAGGCCGATCCAGTAGCCGACGCTGTCCCCGATGACCGCCGCCACACTGAGAATGCCGATGAGCAGGGCCAGCGGCCAGTCCGCGTTCCAGGCGACGATGCCGACGCTGACCAACAGGGAGTCGCCCGGCAGGAAGAAGCCGATCAGCAGGCCGGTCTCCGTGAAGATCACCATGGCGATCGCGATGTACGCGGCCACCATGATCTCCGGCTGCTCCAGAACCTTCATCAGCGCGGCCATGTCAAACGAGAGGATGGTCGCGAACACCTGTCGTATCTGCTCGAACAACTCGCCCATGCCCACTCCTCGGGATTTGCCTGACCGGGCTAAACTACCATGAAGCATGACAAGGTGACAAGGTGACAAGGTGACATTTGGCGAG
>JAYUGD010001125.1:0-2983 GCA_043767785.1 Zavarzinella sp.
TCGCTGCTTGTGTCGCTTCAATCCACGTACAAAAACGCATTCCCCGTCAGCAACACGCGCCCCAACGCCGCCCAAGCCATCACCACCCACTTGTCGGCCGGCGCCTTGTCAACCAACTTCTTCCGATACGCATCAACGAACGCCATTGCATCAGCCACTTCGGCGTCCGTCGGATTCTTGCCATGCGTCGCCTCGAAGGCCAAGCGCACGCGGGCCGCGTCGTCGCCCGGCGCCGCCAGCAACCGGCGGGCGAAGGCGTCGGACTGGTCGTGGACGAACGGGGAGTTCATCAGGTAGAGCGTCTGCGTCGGCGTCGTGGTGGGCTGGCGATCGGCGGCGCTGTTGTTGGGGTCGGCGGCGTCGAAGAGGGCCAAGAACGGGTGGCGGCGGTTGCGCTGCACCATGAGGTAGACACTGCGGCGGTCGCTGTCGTAGACGGCGTAGAACGGGTTGTGGATCGTGAACCCCCACGTGTTCGCCGGCGGGAACGGGTGCGGCGGGGCCGGCGTGCGGTCGAGTTTGCCGCTGACGAAGAGCATCGCGTCGCGGATGCCCTCGGCGTCCAAGGCTTGGCGGGCGTGCCGCCACAGCCAGCGGTTGGCCGGGTCGGTCTTCAAGTTAGCCGGGTCGTCGTCGCTGGCCAGTTGGTACGTGCGGGACTTCAGGATCAGCCGGTGCAGTGACTTCACCGACCAGCCGGATTCCACGAAGCGCGTCGCTAGCCATTCGAGCAGTTCCGGGTGGCTCGGGGCTTCGCCACGGGCGCCGAAATCGCTAGGCGTGGAGACGAGACCTTGGCCGAAGTGCCATTGCCAGACGCGGTTGACGAACACGCGGGCCGTCAGCGGGTTGCTCGGCCGTGTCACCCAGTTCGCCAGTTCCAAGCGGCCGCTTCCCGTGGCGCCGGCGGGCAGGGCGTCGCCGCCCAGGATGTCGAGGAAGCGGCGCGGCACCTCCGGCCCGAGTTTATCCGGCTCGCCGCGCTTTTGAATCTTGGCGTTGACCGGCTTCCCCTCGCTGACGCCGTAGGCGACTTCGTACAGCGACTTGGTGGCGACGGCCTCGCGGCATTTCGTCGCGGCGGCGATGGCGGCGTCCGCCTTGGCGATGTCTTCCTTGCGGTTCGGCTTGGCCGTGTGGGCCGGCACGGGCGGGCCGCCGACGGCGGCGAAGGCGGTTTCTTGCAGGCCGAGGTTGTCCAAGTCGAGTTCGGACGGCAGACCGGCAACGTGACCGTTGCCGTCGCAGATGAACGTGTCGAACACGCCGTCCCAAGTTGGGTTCAGACCTTTGCCTTTGAACTCCGTCAGGTCGCTCGCCGGGCCGACGGCGCCGGAATAGGTCTTCGTGGCGTGGTCCAACGTCAACCGCAGCGTGTTCCACTCGTCCGGTTTCAGCTTGCGGACGACTTCCCACTTGGCCCCGTCGCGGATAGCGAACTCGGTGGCCGTCACGCTGCACTCCAGCGCTTGGGACGCGATGACGCCCCGGCCGAGGTAGAAGCGGTGCGCCCCCTTCTTGTCCCCGGCGAGCGTGCGGAAGTCAATGGTGAAGTGCATTTGTTTGCCGGGCGCCGCCCGCAGACCGTTGGCGAAGACGTAGCGCACGCCCTCCGGCGGCTGGCCGGACCCGAGGCGCACGCCGCGCGTCCCGGCCGGGTGGACATGGGTGAACGGGCTTTGCGCCTGGGCAAGCGCCTTCGCCGGCCCGGCCGACAGCCACGGGGCGGCCAGCGGCTTGCCGAGGGGTTGGCCCTCCAAGTCGAGGTCGATGCCGCCGGCGAACGATTTGCCGTCGTGCGTCGCCCGCTCCGCTTTTAGCTTGGCGATCTCCGCGTCGATGGCGGCCAACTCGGCGGCCTTCGCTTGGTCGCGCTTCGCGGCTTCTTCCGGCGCGATCAGCGGCGGGAATTGCGACGGGCGCTTTTGCTCCTCACCGCCGGGGAAGGCCCACGTCGTGCTTTGGAAGATGCCGTACAGGGCGTAGTAGTCGGCGGCGCTGACCGGGTCGTACTTGTGATCGTGGCAGCGGGCGCAGCCGACGGAGAGGCCGAGCAGCGAGCGGCCGACGGAGTCGATGGCGTCCGCGAAATCAAGGTGTTGGAAGTCCACATTGGGGGCGTAGCCGTAGCGCTTGCCGACGGCCAGGAAGCCGGTGGCCGTCACGCGGTCGGCGTACTTGTCCGCCGGGCCGGCCTTGGCGATGATGTCCCCGGCCAGCTGCTCGCGCACGAATTGGTCGTAAGGCTGATCGGCGTTGAAGGAGTGGATTACCCAGTCGCGGTATTTGCCGGCCTCTGGCACGGGATAGTCGGCTCCGTCCCCGGCGGTGTCGGCGTAGCGGGCCACGTCCAGCCAGTGCCGGCCCCAGCGTTCGCCGTAGGCCGGCGACGCGAGCAGGCGGTCGATCACCTTGTCGTAAGCGGTCGGCGATTGATCTTTCAGGAAGGCGTCAATCTCTTCCGGCGTCGGCGGCAACCCGGTCAGGTCGAACGTGACTCGGCGAAGCAACGTCCGCTTGTCGGCCACCGCGACGGGCTTTAACCCCTTGGCTTCCAGTTGGGCGAGGACGAATCGGTCCAGCGGCGATGTCGGCCAAGCCGCGTCCTTGACGGCCGGGGCCGGGAAGTCTTTCACCGGCTGAAACGCCCAGTGCGTTTTGCCGTTGACCGCGGGGCCTTTCACTTCGTCGGCCGGCCAGACGGCGCCGTCCGTCACCCACTTGGTCAGCGCTTTGAGCTGGTCGTCGCGGAGCTTTTCCTTCGGCGGCATCTTCAATTCGCCGACGTGGCGGACGGCCGCCAACAGCGTCCCCTCCTTCGGCTTGCCGGGGACGACCGCCGGGCCGCTGTCCCCGCCCTTCACCAGCGCGGCCCGCGAATCGAGGCGCAGGCCGGCTTCCTGCTTCTTTATCCCGTGGCACTGTTGACACTTCGCGACCAGAAGCGGCCGCACGTCCTTCTCGAAGAAGGCGACGGCCTCCG
>JAYUGD010001126.1:0-8322 GCA_043767785.1 Zavarzinella sp.
TCGTGACGTACAATGGCGGTGTCTCCACCATAGCGCGGCCCGCGAATCCTGTCGCCCCCGCCGGCCGATTTTTGCACAAGCTCTCCGCGTCGCGGCTAAGAGACTGTCCCACAAGCCCGGATTTTCCCTGAAAATCACGGGAAAAGACGTTGTTTTTGGGGCAAAACAGGACTTGTGGGACAGTCTCTAAACGGGTTTTGCTTGCAGGTGCGGCTGTCTTTACGGGCCGATGGCGCCGTTGAGCCGTTCGTAATTCAGCGGCCAAGGTTTGTTGTTCCGGCG
The DNA here is from genome assembly GCA_043767785.1 of Zavarzinella sp. GTDB lineage: Bacteria > Planctomycetota > Planctomycetia > Gemmatales > Gemmataceae > Zavarzinella. The sequence goes on from JAYUGD010001126.1 coordinate 283, forward strand.
GGGATCAAAGCGGGGTGGCCCGGAGTCTTCGGACTCGTTGAGCAGTTGCGTGGTCCGGATGTTGGGATCCGTGGGCGTTGGTCGCCCGGCTTGGACATTCTCCATCAGTGTCTTGGCCATCGACCCGTACTTCGCCATCGCGGCCTTTACCGCCCCACTTCCCTCGACTTGGGCCGGTCCGATGGCCCCGTTCAGCCGCTCATACGTCAGCACGGACGGCTGGTTGTTCATCCAGAAGCGGCGGCCTTCTTCGCGGGCTTTCCGCAGGTCTTCCGACTCGTTGAGCAATGGCGTAGTCTGTGCGTTCGGCTCGGATTCGGAGTGCTTTGCCGGCTTACGCAACTTCACGGCCAGCCGGGATAAGGGGCCTTTGAGAAGTCTCACCAATGGCCGGTCCGGGCGCTGGCTGGCGGCCGGGGCCGGCGAGTCGGTGGCCGGGAGTGCCTTGTCGTTCTTTTCTTGAACTGGCAATAGCGGTGGCAGTAGCGGGAGGGGCGGCTTCTCGGGAAGCGGAAGGGGGAAGGGAGAAAGTGGCAGTAACGGCGGAACCCCGCCGGCTGTTGCCGCCGGAATGGGGGCGGGTTCGGCGGCAACAGCCGGGCCGGCCGCCATTGTCAGCAAAAGGACAGCCATCAAGCGAGACATGAGAGACTCCTTCCAGCATTGGAAGGTTCCCCCTTACCTCATTGATGACTGCGGACGCAAGGGGAATCGCGGAACGGGCTGGCCGCGAAAGGCAACCTCACCCCCCGGCTCCCTCTCCGCGGCGGAGAGGGAGCGAGTGGGCGGCAGCCGTCTTGGTTTGGTCCCCCCTCTCCGCCGCAGGAGAGGGGGTTAGGGGGTGAGGTTGCCTTTGCTCACCGCTTGAACGCCCGGAACGGCCGGTACGCCGGGTCGCTGCCCTTGTACTCCCACTTGGTGGGCTTGCCGTCCTTGTCCAGCTCTTTGATGATGCCGGTGTTCTGGTTGCCGACGATGGTGTTGCCGTTGCGCAGGCGGACAGCCGACGTGGCGAACTGGTAGGGGGCGGTCCAGCCGGCCTTGCCGGTGTCGAGGTCGAACTCGGTGATGCTGTTCATCAGCGTGGTCAGGATCTTGCCGGTGGGCAGCACGTCCACGGTGGAATAGTAGTTCACGCCGTTGCCGCCGACGCCGTGGACCTTGGTGACGGTCCCCGTCTTGCGGTCCACCTTTAAGAGTTGCGAGTTCTGCGTGAGCAGGACGTAATCGCCCGTCTTGAGGCGGGCGCCGGCGACGATGTCGTACTCGTTGCGGACGAAGGTGAACGCCTGCTTGTGCGGGGCCGTGTCGCCGCGCTCCCACTCGATGATCTGGTTGCGGCCGACGCCCCACGTCACGCCGTTCGGCAGGCGGCCGACGTTCACGGGTTGGTTGATGTTCTCCCGCCAGATCTCCTTGCCGTCGATCTCGCGCTCGAGGATTTGGTTGCGGTTGTGCTCGGCGATCAGCACCTTCTTGCCGGGCAGCGGGGCGGCGTCCATCGGGTAGTTCAGCCCCTTGATGCTCCAGCGCTCCTTGTTGTCCCCGGTCAGGGCGACGACCCGGCCCAAGCCGCCGCGCAGCGGCACTTCGCACACGATCGTCAGGCCGTAACTCGACTCCGAGTCGAGTTTGGCCATGTCAATCTTCTTCTCGTTGGTCTCGTACCACTTCTTCCACTCGTCGCGGGCTTTCTCCCGGCTCGGCTTGTCGGCCCCCATCGAGACGGGCGGGCCGTCTTCGCCGGCCAGCCGCCACATCAACTCTTCGGTGCGCCAGGCCTTTTCGGCGGTGACTTCCGGCATCAGCCGGATGATCTCGGGGACCAGCTCCTTGTCGCGGGCGTCGTTCACCAGGGAGAGAGCGATCACCAGCTTGATGTCCGGGTCCTGCTCCTTCTTGAGGAACTCCTTCATCTTGGCCCGGCTGTCCTTGTCGTTGACGCGGGTGAACGCCTCGGCGGCGGCGGCCCGCCGCAGCGGGTCGCGGTTCTCCAAGGCGGCGTCCAGGATCGCGTCCCGCTTGCCGTCCCGGATGGCGAGGGCCGCGAACGTCGTGCGGATCTCGTCGCCGACCGACTCGTCGTCCGAGACGGGCAGGTAGTTTATCAGGGCTTCGGTGATCGAGTCGTCCTTGTACTTGGCCAGCAGCCGGGCGGCGGCCAAGGCCAGCGACCGCGTGGGGACTTTCTCCAACTTTTGCAGCGTCAGCTCACACCGGCGGACGATCTCCGGGTCGGCGTCCTTGAGGGCCGTGCGGATCAGGGCGATGGCCCCGACCCCGGCCTTGGCGATCTCGGCCGACGCCTCTTCCCGGCCCTCGAAGGTGTCGTCCCCGAGTTTCTTGATGAGGGCCAGCACCTTGGCCTTGTCCGTCTCCTTGACCGTGTGGTTGCGGAAGAAGTCCGTGAGGGACTTCACGTCGTCCGCGTACCCGCCGGACTTGATGGTTTCGAGGTCGGCCTTGCGCTGGTCGAACGCCTCGTCCTTCGGCTCCCCCTCTTTGGTGGCCTCTTTCTTTACCTCGACAGCGATTTTGACCTCGGTCTTGACGGCTTGGGCCGAGAGTCGGGGGCCGACCGCCAATAGGCTGATGGCCAGAAGCAACACGGACAGGCCGGCGGTACGCATGACCGATCCCCACGAAAAAGGTTCGACGGTGTGACGGTTATGATAAGCCGCCGGGATGACGAGCGGGAGGGGCAAAGTGTAACAGATTGGCCGTAGGGGGGCGGTCAGGCGGCGCGCAGTTCGGTGAGGAACGTCGGGAGGTCGGCGCAAGTCATGGCGATCCGCCGCAACTGTCTGAGGCGGTTGATGTCAGACAGAGCCGTCAATGCTTCGACGACTTCGGGCGCGGGGCCGCTGAAACGGACGTCCAGCGATTCGAGGATACTCTCGCGGAGGGCTTCCGCCGCCCCCTCGGCCTTGCCCTCGGCCTTGCCCTTGGCCAGCCCTCGCTCTTCCACAATTTGAAACGCTTCGTTCAACATTGGTGACGTAAGCATTGTGTTTGTCCCTCCCAGAATGCGGGCCAACAGGATTTTATTGTACACGTTCTCGGCAAAAATCTGGGTGACGGCCAACAAGTCTTTCCGGGCTTGATCGTCGGACGTGTTGGCGACAATCGTGTCCCGGCACCGTTGAATGAATTCTTCCGGGGGCTGCGTGGTTCGCGCCAAGGTGGCCCACGGGATGAGGCCGACATCCTTGGCCGCGAACAAGTCTTCCGCGTCCATCGTGTACGGCCGAATTACGGGCCACGACGCCGCGGAGCGGACGGCCCGACTCGGGCTTTCGAGGGCGAACTGGCCTTCGGACACGACCTGCCCCTTGGGCCGCAGCACCACGAAAATGACCTCGGGGACGACGCCGTGGGTCAGGTACGCCATTTGAATGTCTTCGTACACTTGGCGGGCGCTGCCGCGGGCCTCGTCGGATTCGATTTCGACCACGTACAGCGTCGGTTCGTCTTGGCCGGGGAAGCGGGCCTCGATCAGCCCGTCCGGCGTGCGGCGCGGGGCCACGAGTTCATTGGCGACGGCGCGCCACGAGGTGAAGCCGGTGACGCCGGCCAGGCGGAGGATGGACGCCCCGTATTCCTCGATCAGACGCTTGGAGCCGCGGTCGTTGCCTTGATTCATGGGCGAATAGCGCGGACGAGTTTACTTCCGCCAATCATCCGGCAACGCCGCGTGCGTCTCCCGCAAGATCTCCCAGATGGCGGCGCGGTCGGCGGCGCTCAGGTGGGCGTAGTCCTTCGACTGGTCCGTGCCGGTCAGCACGGCCCGCAGGCGGCTGTAAATGCGGGCGGTGGCGTCGGGCGGCAGGGCGGCGAGTTGCGGGGAGTAAATGGCGGCGGCGCACGGGTACTTGAACAGGCGCGTCTTCAAGTCGAACTCGCGCACGCTGCGGCCCTTCGTGTCGAACGGGCCGGCGGCGGCGTAGTCCTTGGCGAACGTGGACGTGCCGGCGGCGGGGCCGTTCAACTTGGCCTCTTCGGAGAAGAGCAAGCCGCGGACCACGTCTTCACAGGCGTCGTTGATGCGGCGAGTGATGCCGTCCGAGCGCGTGGCGGCCGGCTCCTTGAAGATCGTGTTCATCTCGGCCTGTTCCCGCAGGGCGAAGCGCGTGAGGTAGTTGGCGCGGGCGATGCGGTTTTGCATTTCCGTCTGGTGTTCCAAGACGAGCAGGGCGACGAGGTCGCTGTGCGGCGACAGGTAGTCGGCGACGGTGAACAGGTCTTTCAGGTCGGCCCGGTCGTGCGCCAAGGGCTTCGGCTCGGTGTCGTCCCGGCCGCCGACGGTGACGTTGCCGCGGTGGGCCATCTTGGGCGCCGTCCCGGTGACGTACCAGCCGCCCCAGCGGTCTTCGATGGGCGACGTGAAGTCGATGCGCTTGGTGCCCATGTTCAACACCATCTCGCCGCGCCGGTCCGGGGTGACGGACCGCAGCAGGTGGCCGGGGAAGCCGTGGTTCATGGACGACGCATGGCAGATCAGGCACTGGTCGGTCTGCCGGGTGATGCGCGTCTTGCGCTCCGGGTTCTGGTCCACGGTGTAGAAGACGACGCCGAGGTCCGGGTCGGTGGCCGTCAGCTCCACCACGTCGCCGCGCTGGCAGTAGCCGACGGTCACGTCGTCCGAGAAGTACAAGGCGCGCGGCGTCTTGGGGCTGATGCGCGACCGCTGCATGCTGGTCTTGGAGAACACCAGCGTCTGCGAGGAGACGGGGACGTTCAGCTCTTTCAGCACGGCCGGCAGGTAGCCGAACTCGGCGTCGTGCGCCAGCGTCTTGCGGCCGGCCTTGAGGTCGTCCGCCAGCTTACTGACGGCGTTGTTCGCCGGGGCCGTGGAGTACAAGACCGGCGGCCGGTCGGCCTCGTCGGCGCTGGTGGCCGCGGGGAGGAGAAGAGTGAAGAAGAACAGGCGGGACATCAGGAAGTCTCAAATCGGATATACATATCCAATTTGCCGCAGACGACGGGGCAAGGCAACGGCAAAACGGCCGGCGAACCCATTTGAGGGTATTCGGCGGTTGGAGGATTCGCCGATCCGTCCTCACGCCGGGGCCAACTCTGGCTCCCGCTCTTCCACGTCCTCTGTCACCGGCAGATCGAGGGATTCCTTCAACACGTGACTCGTCGGGTCGCCCATGCCTTCGGGCCAGATGTGGAAGCCGCCGTTGAACGTCAACACGCCCCACTTGAGTTCCCACGTCCCCCAGATGCCCTTGCCCTCGTTGAAGCCGCGGTAGGCGATCCCGTGGGCCTTCACGTACTGCTTGGCGAAGAGGCACTCGCCCGTCTTCGTGTCGTAACTCCCGGAGACGACGAACTCGCCCACGCGGTCGCGGCCCTCGCCGGTCATGCGGCCGGCGGCGAAGGCGAGGGTCAGTTCCATCTGGTGCTTGCCGGGCAGGCGGCGGTCCAGGAAGAACCCCACCCACTTGCCCGAGGGAAAGCGGGCGTCGGCCTCTTGGCCCGGTGTGTCGCTCATGCGTGTTCTCCCGACGGGGAATGTCCCCCGCTTCTCCAGATTATCCGGTCGTCGGCAACCGGGCGGGGGAAATTTCGGCGACCGTGAACGCCGCCGGGCCGGGCGGCCGATGGTAGAGGGGATGGGACAGCGTCCGCCATCACCGTCGCCGGGCCGAGGCCGCCACGCCTTATGGGCGGGCGCGCTGCTCGCCGCCGTCGTCGGCTGCCAGTCCCCGCGGCCGCACCCGGACGGCGTGTCCCCGATCTTCGCCCCGCCGGCGGCGGCCGACTACCGCGTGGTGTTCCCGGACATTCTGGAAGTGGCCGTCCCCGGCCGGCCGGACGCGAGCGGGCAATTCTTGGTGATGCCGGACGGCAACGTTGAACTCGGCGGCTTGGGGCGCGTGTTCGCCGAAGGCCGCACCGTCTTCCAACTCACGCAGCAAATCGCGGCCGCGGCCGGCGTGCCGGAAACGCACATCGGTTGCCGGGTGTCGCAACCACGCAGCCGGGTCGTCCACGTCTTCGGCCCGGCGGGGACAACGCCCGCCAGCTTGCCCTACGCCGGCCCGGAGCGCGTGGCCGACGTGCTGACGCGGGCCGGAATGCCGGGCGCAACCGCGGAGGCCACGGTCGTCCGCCGCAACACCGCGACGGGCCGCCCCGAGCAAACCTTCCGCGTGGACCTGACCGCCATCCGCGCCGGCGACCCGCAGACCAACATGGTCTTGGAACCCAACGACGAGGTTCGGCTGATCGACCCGTTCACAAAATCGAAAAAGCCAATCGCGGATTAAAGACCTTAACCACAGAGGACACAGAGAACACAGAGGAAAGACAAATCGAGAAAAGGCATTTATGAGAATGTCTTCTCTCGGTCTTACCTCTGTGTTCTCTGTGTCCTCTGTGGTTAAGGTTTTTTCTTCTTGTCTGCACGTTTTCGCCCCCAAACGCAATTTCTGCGCCCGAAACTCCCATTTTTGGGAAAAAGTTGTGTGAAAATGGGAAATTTGTGCCGTAAACTCTTGACGGTGAAAAAAAGAACGATTAGCGTGAAATAGTGGACAGTTTGACACGTAACAATCAGTAGCCGGAACAATCCGGCTTGTCGCATATACGGACGGAACCCGAACGAGAGGCGTGGACGTTCTCCACGCAGACGACGTAGCGAGGGAAATGACCGGATCGACCTCTCCCGTGTGATCCCGGCCTTCCCGGAAGGATACCCAACCATGTTAGTGCTGTCCCGCAAGAAAAATGAAAGCATCGTCATCGCCAACGACGTGGTGATTACGGTCGTCGAAATTCGCGGCGATAAGATCCGCCTCGGCATCGTCGCCCCGAAAGACGTGCCGGTCCACCGGCTCGAAGTCTACGAGGCGATCCACGGCCGGCTGCCCGACGCGGCCCCGCTGATCGTCAACGGCGGGGACGCCGGCCACTAAATCGCCGGCCACTGCTCTCTCCCAACTGGTGTCCCCCCGACGCCGGTTTTCGTTTTCCGCCATCCGGTCTCTCTTCCCATGCCCACCATCGCGGTCCTCGGGGCTAGTTCCGTCCGCCGTAAGTTCGGCAACAAGTGCGTCCGCGCCTACCTCTCCCGCGGCTACACCGTCTACCCGATCCACCCCGCAGAAACGGAGATCGAGGGGCTGCCCGTCTATGCCTTGATCGCGGCCGTCCCCGCCGGCAAACTGGACCGCGTGAGCGTGTACCTGGCGCCGGGCGTCGGACTCCCTGTGTTGCCGGAGTTGGCCGCGCGCGGCGACATCGGCGAAGTCTGGCTGAACCCCGGCACCGTCTCCCCGGAGATTTTGGCGCTGGGCAAGCAACTGGGGCTGAACCTGATTCAGGCGTGCAGCATCGTGGACATTGGCGTCTCGCCCGGCGACTTGCCGGAATGAATTCGCCGCGGGGCGGCCGCCGGCATAAAATTTCGGGCACGCATCGCCGAACCACACTTCATTCAGTTCACCGACACGGGAGACCGACATGGCGCTCGACGAGATCAAGAAGCGGTTCATGGACGAGATCAAACTGCGGGCCTACGACGACAAGTACGTCGACAAGGGCGAGGAGCGGGAAATCCTCCAAATCGCTATCCAGCAGGGCATCAGCATCGACTCGGCGCGCGGCGCGCTGGTCCAGGTGTGCGAGAACCAAGGCTACATTTTGGAAAGCGCCCTCCTGAAGGCGATCAAGGACCAAGTCGAAACCGCCGCCGGCAACGACGGCAAGGTGGACCAGAAGGAGTTCGACCTGATCTTCCAGAACGTGAAGCGGACGTCTCAAGGCAAGAAGAACGACCGCGAACTCAAGAAGATGATCGTCACGGTGATGGAAGACACCGGCCTGAACAAGGTGAAGACCGGCTGGTTCAGCGACTGGTACGCCGCCATGAAGAAAGACTTGGGCATGTGATTTTGTTTTCGCCCCAACGGGGCGGGGGATAATAGCCAGGGGCGGCTTCCGCCCCTGGTCGGTGGTCAGACACCCATTTTCTTGGCCCCAACGGGGCGCCGGCTATTTGACCGGCGCCCCGTTGGGGCCAAAACAATTTTT
>JAYUGD010001127.1:0-8318 GCA_043767785.1 Zavarzinella sp.
CAAGGGGGTTGGACTCGAACCCTTGCTTGCGCGTCGGGCTATCACTGAGTGTCGGGCTACCACTGACTGTGGGCGTATCAGGCAAGAACGGGGATCAACAACTCGCCCAAGCCCAACGCCACCAAGTCACCGCCGTACCGCTTCACGGGCCGATTTTCCATCCCAACCGGGACGGCGAAGCCGTGCCGGCGCAAATGCTTGACGGCGATGGCCCAGAACGGCGGGCGGTATTCGCAGTCGTAGCGGAACGTCGTCGGCACCGTCACGCGGCCGGACAGCACGGCCAGCGTGCCGCGCTTCATGCCCGCGCCGGGGTGTTGGCCACATTCGCCGCCAATCACCAGCGTCCCGGCGATCATCCCGGCCCCGGCGAACGCCCCGCACGACCCGCCGACGGCGATGATGCCGCGCCGCAAGGCCGTCCCGACTTCGCCACCGGCGTTGCCGGCGATCAGGATCATGCCGCCCCGCATCCCCTTCGGGCTGCCGCGGTACGCCGCCCCGGCGTTGTCCCCGGCGTTGCCAGAAACGCGGATCGTGCCGCCGCGCAGCTCGGCCCCGAGCCAGTCGCCCGCGTCGCCGTTGATCGTCAACTCGCCGCCGCGCATCTCGGCCCCGGCGTGCAACCCGACCGAGCCGTCCACGGCCAACGTCCCGGAAGTCATGCCGCGGCCGATCATTTTAAAGCGGGACACTTCCCCGCTCACGGTCACGGCGCCGTCGTCGGCCGTGCCGGTGATCTGGAACAAGTCGCCCCACGGCACCGTCTCTCGGCCCACGAGCGCCGGAAGACGGGCGACTTCCGATGCGGACAGCTTGGCCAAGCGGTCCGGCGTCAAGCCGTCCACTTCGACGGGCAACGGAGTCTGGAATGTCGCGTGCAAGCGGAGCATCGCGGTTACTGGACCTCGACGATGGCTTTGATGACACCCGTCTCCGGCTTCGTGTACGACGGGAACACGTCGATCAAGTCTTTGAAAGGCGTCCGGTGCGTGATCCACGGCCGCGTGTCGATCTTTCCTGTCTCGATGAGATTGATGATGCGGGTGAAGTCTTCCGGCACGGCGTTCCGCGAGGCGAACAGGGTCATTTCGCGGCGGTGGAACAGCGGGTCGGAGAACGACACGTCGTCCGTCACGATGCCGACGAACACCATCCGGCCCGTGAACGCCACATACTTGAAGGCGTCGCACATCGACCGCGTGTTGCCCGTCGCGTCGATCACCACGGGGAAGAGCGTGCCGCCGGTGTGGGCCGCCATCTCTTCCAGCGCCTGATCGACGTTTTGCAGTTGGATGGTGTGGTCCACGCCCATCGTCGTCTTGGCGAAGCCGAGCCGCTTGGCATTGGTGTCGAGGACGGTGATCTTCGCCCCCGTCAACTTGACGAACTCGATGACCGACAATCCGATGGGGCCGGCCCCGACGACCAGCACCGCTTCTTCCTTGGCCGGCATGCCGCGGTTGACGGCGTGGCAGCCGATGGCCAGCGTCTCCACCAACGCGAGCTGTTCCCACGACAGCGACTTGGAGGTGTGCAGTTTGCGGGCCGGGAGGACGAATTGCGGGCGCAGGCCGCCGTCGATGTGGACGCCGAGGACTTGCAAGTTCTCGCAGCAGTTCGGCCGGCCGCGACCGCACGAATAACAGTTGCCGCAGTTCATGTACGGCTCGACCGAGCAGCGGTCGCCGGCCGTCACATTGGTGACGCCCGCCCCGACGGCAAGCACCTCGACGCCGAGTTCGTGGCCGGGGATGCGCGGGTAGCTGAAAAAGGGCATCTTGCCGAGGTAGCCGCTGATGTCCGTCCCGCAAATGCCGACGCGGTGAACCTTGACTAACGCCTCGCCGGGGCCGGGCGCGGCGGCGGCCGGGATCGTGGTGACGCGGAACTCACGCGGCTTTTCGAGGAGAATGGCTTGCATCAAAAATCTTAATGGTTAAGGGATTCGGTCAGGGCTGTTGGGCAACGAATCGTGTTCTCGCGAGTGTGGTCGCTTCGGTTTCGCTGCCGGTCGTCGATAAAGCCACACGGCGAAAATTAACATCAGCAGGGCGGGGAGGTACGCCCCGACGGCACGACTCGACTCCGTGCCAGCCAAATTTTTGAAACCCGTGCTTTGTGCGAGAGACGCCGTGCCTGCGACGGCCGCGCCAATGGCAGCTACAAGAACCAAAAGGGCAAGCTTTTTGTTGCTCATCGGCACCCTCACATTGGTCAATATTCTGCCTGTCTAAATTCCCACGCCGCGACGCCGTACATCCACGCTGCGGCCAACAGGCACGTCAAGACGGACAGGGGTAAGTGTAGGCGGTCCTTGCGGCGGGCCACGTCAAATTCGGGGACGCTGCCGGCGAAGGCCCGGCTGTCGAGGGCGTCGTCCAGCACGAGGTTGAGGTCGCCGGGCTTCGGCAACACCCAGTAGCCGACCTCCAAGATGGCCAGGGAGCGGGTCGAAATGCCCTTCGGCTCGTTGGCGACGACCGCGTGCCGGCCGAAGTTCATTCCCCAGCACAAGACCCAGAAGAGCAGGGTGCCGAACACGCAGACGACGGTGCTGCGCGTCCACACGGCGAGCATCGCGGAAAAGCTGTAAAACACGGCGAAGTGCAGCAGCAGGATTGGAATGGCCAGCAAGTAGCGGGCGTCCCAAACGCCCGTGGCGATGCCCAAGGCCAGCCAAGTGCCGACGACGAAGAACGTCGTCTGAATGCCCACGAACGTCAGCACGCCGATCACTTGGCCGAGCAACAGGCTCCAGCGCGGCACCGGCTTGGCGATCAGGACGGTGGCCTGTGTCGGGTCGAGGAAGGACGGCAGGAAGCCGGCCGTCCAGATGATGGCGAGGAAAATGCCGGCCGTCCCGGCGACCAGCCCGGCCAGCCACACTTGCAGGAAGCGGACGGAATCTTCGCGCCCGCGACTGGTGGTGATCGAAAACGCCCCGAAGCCGAGGGACAGTTCGTCCCCGCCGGTCACGTCCACGCCGGACGCCTTCACGGCGTCCAAGCCCAATTCCTTGACGACCGGGTCGGTCGCCGGCAGCCCTTGCTTCACGTCCCCGTCCGCCATCGGCAGGCGTTCGCCGTCCTTGACGCGGACGCCGAGGCAGAAGAAGATGCACACCGTGCTGAGCGTCAGCATCGCCCAGAAGAGTTTGGACGCGAACGATTGCCGGATGGTCAGGCGGATCAGCCAACCCGTGGCGAGCAGGGCGTTCGAGAGGTTCACGCGCCCCTCCCTTCGTAGAGGGGCCGCAGGACGGTTTCCAGCGGCCGGGGCTGGCGGGTCTTCGGGTCCGTGACTAAGTCGGCGACGGCCGCCTCCTTCACCAACTTGCCGGCGACGATGACGCCGACGCGGTCGCACGTCTGTTCCACTTCCGAGAGGACGTGCGAAACGAGGATCACCGTTTTGCCCTTGGCCTTCCGCTCGGCGATGATGTCCCGCAGCATCGCCCGGCCGATCAGATCGAGGCCCTCGGTCGGCTCGTCGAGAATCAACAAGTCGGGGTCGTTGAGCAACGCTTGGGCGAGGCCGAGCCGCTGCACCATCCCCTTGCTGAAGCGGGAAATCGGCTCCTCGGCCCGGTCGGCCAGCCCGACGCGGGCGAGCAGGTCATCGACCCGCTTGGGGATGCCCTCGGCCTTCATCAGCGTCAGCGAGGCGTAGAACCGCAGCAGTTCGCGGGCGGGCAGGAAGCGGGGAAAGTGCTGGTTCTCGTGCATGTAGCCGACGCGGGCCAGCGTGCGCCGGTCGGCGGCCGGGCTGCCGAGGCGTTGAATCGTCCCGCCGGTCGGGCGGCTGAGGCCGAGGAGGAGTTTGACGAGCGTGGTCTTCCCGGCCCGGTTCGGCCCGAGCAGGGCGTAGACGCTGCCGGCCGGCACGTTGAGCGTCACGCCGTCCACCGCCGTCGTGCCGCGGCCGAGCCAGCCGGCCTTGTAGGTCTTCGAGACGTTCACGTAGGCCGCGACGTGGGACATGACGGACCCGTGAGGGGACGGACGGCGATGGGGTCAAAATAGTGGCCGCCTTGGGAACCCGCAAGTTCGGCAAGGCGGCCGCGACGATCAGATTGTCGGGACGGCGTGCCGGGCCGGCACGACCGGCATCACTGGATCAGGGCGACCTGAATCCCCCCCTGCATGATGCGCTCCAAGGCTTGCCGCAGGTTCTCGATGCGCGCCGCGGAGGTGCCGGTGATGATCTTGTAACTCTGAATGGACGCCGCCCCGGCCGGCGATGTGCCGCCGGCAATCTGCACGTTCCGCAGGAACTCCAAGGCCCGCGTCTTCTGGGCCGAGACGGTCGTGGACTCGAACAGTTCGCCGAAGGCGATGGTGTGGACTTGGGCCGACTGCCGCGTCGAGGAGAACCCCGGGCCGCTGACGCCGTAAGAGTTCGCCGGCGCCCCGGCCGTCGGGAGGCCGCCGCCGGCCGTGTATGCCGGGAAGGTCGGCCACGCCTTGGACCCCGTGGAGTCGTTGTTGATGATGTAGGCCATCGAGATGGCCGCGTTCATGGCGGTCGGGTTGCCGTTGGAACTGCCGACGTTGGCGATGCTCGTCCACCGATACGTGCCGCCGCCGCCGCTGATGGCGGAGAACGTGGAGGTCGCGGTCTGGTTGGCGACGCCGTCCGTCTCCATGATGACGATCTTGGAGGCGCCCTTGCGGCCGGTGTACGCCACGCTGTTGTGGGAATCCGTCCCGTTCCAGTTGAACTGGTTGTACGCCACCATCAGGCCCATCGCCGGGTTCGTCCCGCCGTCGGCCAACGGGATGTCGGCTTGGTAGTTGTACGGGTTCAGCCCGCTCGGATTGGCGCCGTCGATGGTGCTGTCACTCAGGTACGGCCGCTTTTCGCTGCTCGCGGTGCCGAGGCTGCCGAGCAGGGAGTAGGGGTAGTACAGCGAGTTCTGCATCGTGGTGTAGTCTTTGCCCATCGACACGCGGGCCGTCCGCCACGCGGTGTGGCTGGAGAAGAACGTCTCGGCGGCGAGGTCGTTCGGGTGGTTGTTCTTGATGTCCGTCAGGGCCGAGCGGATGCCGGCCTTCAACTGCCAGCACTGGGCCTCCGAGGTGGTCCCGGCCATCCAGTTGTAGTCCTGGGTGTTCGAATTCATCGACAGGAACCCGAGCATGGTCAGCGGGCCGAACCACATGTGCGCCCGCGGGTGGACCGGCACGTCCTGGTAGTGCATGTACGGCTTGGTCGTCCCGGTCAGGGCCGACTTGGCGGTGATCAGAGGCGTGCCGAACGTGTTGCTCCCGACGGTGTTGGTCGCGTTGTTGCCGTTGAGCGTCTGGGCCCGGTTGTGCTGGCCGCAGCCGATCACGAAGTCGATGTAGTCCTTCCAGAACCGCTCCTCAGCCGTGGCGGTGGACTTAATGAGGCCGGTCTGCCAGTCGACCGGCAGGGAGCTGGGGATGGCGGCGTAGTACAGCACGCGGCCGGCCCGCAGGGCGCTGGGGAGGGTCTTCGGCCCGTTCACGAGCCACTTGAGGATCGCGTCGTAGTTCGGGACGTAGTTGATCGGCGCGACGCCGAGGTTTTGCGTCTTCAGCAGGCCGGCCGTGTCGAACAGCACGGAATTGTCGTCCACCGGCGTGCCTTTGGTCGAAGCGCCCGACCCCGGGGTCAGGAAGAACCGCTTCCGCCAGTCGCACATCCACCGGCCCGACGTGTCTTGGGCGGGGTTGGTCGTCGAGATGTTCGTCGGGTCGGCGGCCGCGTTGTAGCGCGGGTCCGGCGGCCACATGTAGAACGACTTGCCGAAGTACCCCGGCCCCATCGAGTACCCTTTGAACGCCCCACTGTCGAACGTGACGAACGTCGAGTCGTACCCGTTGGTTTCCCACGTCGCGTCGCGGGTGGAAGTCGTGATCGCCGTCCCGGAAGCGAACACCAGTTCGGCCGCGTTCTTGGCGTAGTCGCTTACGCCGGGGTTCGTGGACGAGTTGTTCCGCTTCTGCGGCCACCGATCCCCGGCGTAGCCGCTCGCGTATTGGCTCGTCCATGACGACGGGGCGGGCGTGCAAACCGGGGAATTGGCGATGTTGAAGCTGCCGGCCGTCAGGTCGCCGCCGTAGACGAAGGCGTTCGGCCCGCCCAGGGCGGCGGTCGTCTGGAAACAGTTGACCAGCGGCGGGCCGTTGGCCGTCGCCATCGTCAGGTTGTTGGCCGCGTGCGTCTCCCCGCCGCCGTCGATGTAGGCGTCGATGCGCTGCATCGGGTTGGGGCTGCCGGCCGTCGCCACGGGGTACATGTTCCACGGGCCGAATCGGGGGAAGTTCGGGTCCGGGTTGAGCGACCCGGTGATCGGCGTCGTGCCGGAAATGCTGGGGTAGTTGAACTCGCTGGAGAACTTCATCGACCCGGAAAAGTCGAGGACGATGGCCACGTCGCGCGGCCGGTGGACGGCGGTGGCGATGGCGTTCACCTGCATCGAGTTCATGCCCAGCACGCGGCCGAAGTACGTCGGCTGCGTTGTGCGGATTTCAACCTGCATGGCCCCGTAGGCTTCCAGCGAGGTCGGGGCCGTGGCGAAGTCGGCGACGAAGCGGGACGACGCCGTGTCGTAGCGGTACACGCCGGACGTGACGGCGTAAATCTGGCCCGTCGTTACTTGCGAGGTCAAGATGTAGTTGCTGGCGCTCGCCTCGCGGGCCTCGGCCTCGGCCGCGGTCCTGTTGTTGCCGGACTGGCCGTTCAGGGTTCTGGCCCCGGCCAGCGCGCCGATGTCGGCCGAGGCCTGCGCCTGCGTCCGGGCGACGGCCATCATGCCGACGTCGATGGCCAAGGCCACGAAGGCCAGCAGGGCCACGAGGCAGATGGTGACGAGGGGAAGCACGGCCGCTTCCCGGCGTGAATTCGAAGGTAAAGTCCGCATAGTTCTCCCCGGCCCGGGTTGGCTCAGTTCGGGTCCGTCAGTTCGCTTCGCTGCCCATCAGGACGTTGACTGTGAACGGGATGGAGGAATTCAGCCCGATCAGGTTGGGGACCACCGGGTTGTACGTGCCGGTGATCTGCACGCAAATTTTTTGGTGGAACGACGCCGTGGTCCAATCGGGCTTGCCGGCCGCCGTCAAGTTCGGCGGGGCGGCGAAGAAATCCACGTCCGGGACGGCGAAGACGTTGCACGTCCACCCGGTGATGTTGTTCTCCATGCCGCACATGCCGGTGCCGTAGTTCGTCCCGTTGAACACGCCGGTCTGCCACACCGCCTGCACGTCGGCGGTCGTGACCGCGGCCGGCTCGCCGGACATGGTCCCGCCGCCCGTGTGGACGACGGCGAACCGGGCGGCGTCGCGGGCCGCGTTCGTGGTCAGGTGGTACACGAACAGGAACCGGCCGTACTCGAAGATGCCGAACAGCATCAGGAACAGCAGGATCGAGACGAACGCGAATTCCACGGTCGTCGCCCCGCGGCGGCGGGGCATGGTCGGTCGGAGCAGCACGGGGTCGCCTCGCTTATTCGGGGTTCAGGGGGTCCAGCCGGGCAGCGTCGTGTCCAGCGAGAACGGGTCATCGACCAAGCATTGCCAGTACGCCTCGGCCGTTAACGTCGTGGGGTTGATGAGCGTGAGCGTCGTCCAGCGGACGTTGGCGTAGGGGATGCTGACGCGGACGCGGAAGCGCTGGTTCTTCACGCCGGTGTACGGGTCGGCCGCCGTGTTGCCGGTGCCGGACCCCTCCATGAATTCCATCTGGATCACCACGCCGGTCAGGTCGGTGATCCCGGCCGCCTGGAGGTAGCCGTTGACGGTTTCTTGGATGTTCGGCGTCCCGGTGTTGTACTTGATTTGGGTGTACGTCCCGGACGTGCTGACAAGGTTCGCTTGGGCGGCCAGCCGGGCCGCGTCCCGCGCCGCGTTGTTCAGGATGATCTGGACGTGGATAATCCGGCCCAGCTCCCAGATGCCGACGAGCAACAGCAGCAGGAACGGCAGCACGAAGGCGAACTCCACGGCCGCCACGCCGCGCCGCTTGCCTGCACTTCGCCGGTCGGTGGTTCGCATGGGCCGCACGCCTTGGGGGGGTGGAACGGGGTGGGCCGGCGGACCGGACCGACATCCACAGGAAACGTAGAACGGATTTTCGCCCGCACAACCGACATTCGCGTTTTCCGCGGCGCTTCCGGCCCGGCGGGAGAATTGCCACGCCCGCCTAACTCGCCGGACCGGCACGACCGACCTGCCTAAGCATGTGGCTGCGGCGGGAGTGCCAGATGAGAGGCGGCAGCGCCTCACCCCCGGCCCCTCTCCCGCAAAGCCGGGAGCGCCGACGTCCTCGTCGGCTCTTCAGGCAGAGATGAC
>JAYUGD010001128.1:0-8309 GCA_043767785.1 Zavarzinella sp.
CTTCCCGTGGGGGAAGCCGATCCTCACGCGGAGCGTGAGGAGTACAAGGGGCCGACCGATAAAGATCAATCGTGGCCGCGTGCGGTATAAGTTCCTGGCCTGGCTGTACGCCATCGACCCCGAGTGCGAACGGCGTGAGCGGGACTACCCACACAGTTTTTGGGGGTGCGAATTCGGTGATGTCGTCAACCCGTTCGGGCGGCATGACGAATCACCAGACGCCGAACCAAACTCTACATCAGACCGCGGGGGCATATAGGCTTTCCCAGGTGTGTAGCTCACCGCGCCAACGGAAGCTGTCACGGCGCGGGATATTTCGGCGGGCGGCCGGCCAGGACTTCCATCACGTCGCGGACCACCCAGCTCATGTTCTCGATCGCCGTGTGCGTGCGGGCGGCCATGTGGGGGGTGAGCAGGACGTTGTCGAAGCCGAGCAGGGGGTAGTCGGCCGTGGGCGGCTCCGGGTCGAACACGTCGATGGCGGCGCCGGCGATCTTCTTCCCGCGGATCGCGGCCGCGAGCGCGGCGTCGTCCAGCACCTCGCCGCGGCTGGCGTTGATCAGGATCGCCGTCGGCTTCATCAGTGACAGCAGCGGGGTACTCACCAAATGTCCGTTGCCGGGCCGCATGTCCACGTGCAGCGTGACGACGTCGGCCTCGCGGAAAAGTGTCGGCAATTCGACCGCCGTCGCGGGAAACGTCAGGTGCGGTCGCACGTCGAGCAGGTCGTTGTAGATCACCCGCATGCCGAAGCCGTCCGCGGCGATCTTGCCGACGCGCCGGCCGACCCGGCCCATGCCGAGGACGCCGAGCGTCAGTTCGTTCAGTTGCACGCCACGGAGCGTGTCGCGCACATGCTTGAACTCCTTCGGCTCGTACACGCGCTCCTTGAAGAATGCCCACGGCCGCAGCAGTTGCAGCGCGTAGCCGATGACGAAGTCGCCGACGGCGAGGGTGTTGGCGTCCGGCGTGTAGACGACATCAACGCCGCGGGCGCGGCAGGCCGTCACGTCGATGTTCTCGAGGCCCACGCCGCCGCGGCCGACGACTTTCAGCCTCGGGCACCGGGCCAGCAGGGCGGCGTTCACCTTGGTGTAGGTGCGCACCACCATCCCGACGGCGTCCGGCAGCGCGGCGTCGAACGCGGGGGACCCCGGGGCGGCTTCGACGACGCGGGCATGCTCCTTCAGCCACGCCAGCGGCGTCGTATCAGAGTCTTCGGTCACCAGGACGAGCGGCAGTTCAGGCATGCCGTCCGTTATAGCGAAAAGGGGGCAGGCGAACGCTCGTCGGCGAGACGTTGATTCGGCGTCTGAGGAGGCATTAGCCTTGACTTGACGGATTGCAACAATTACAACCTGACGTGTAAACCGATCTGAACGAAAGGGAGCGCTGCCGTGACCACCTCATCCCCGCCCGCCCCGCGATCCGATGTCCGCGAACGCTTCCAGCGGCTCGCCGCCGCGTGGAAAGAGCAGTCACGGCACATGTCGAACACCGCCCAGATGGCCATGCTGTCGTCGTACCAGCAGATCATCGGCATGGGGAACCCGGCCGTCCCGCTCCTCTTGGAGGAGTTGCGCCGGGAGCCGGACCACTGGTTCTGGGCGCTGGAGGCGATCACCCAAGAGAACCCGGTCCCGAAGGACGCGGCCGGGAAGGTCCGGCTCATGGCCCAGGCGTGGGTCGAGTGGGGCGCCCGAGAGGGGTACGCCACCGCATGACCGCGTCTCTGGTGGGCATGTGAGTGGTGATGACCGTCGGGAGTGGTTGTCGGCGGGGAAGTCCTAAAACATGCCTACGTCGTGATGCGTGCATGGCGCCCGGCTGCTCGGGGCCGCGATCCTTTTTCGCTCCGCAGTGGGGGGTGTGCCGTGGGCGAGCGTTTCTGGCGCGATTCCAGCAAACGGCTGACCTTTGACTTGCCCCGCGTGGAGGCCGCGGACTACCCCGCCGTTTGCCGCGGCATCGCGGATGCGTTGGGCCTTGTCCCGGCCGGCGAAATCGTCATCGGGCCGTCGGAAATGTTTTGGGACTTCCGGCGGGGCGATCAGATGGTCGGCCTCGACTGGGATATCTGGATGAGCTTCATGGTCGTGGCCAAGTCCGAGACCTCCGAGCCGCTGGCAAGGGACATCGCAACATGGTTGAGTTCGAGCCGGTGGGCTAGCGCGAATACGTCAGCGTAACGAATCACGGAACGCCGCCGGTCGGCCGCGGAGAAGAGGCAAACCATGACGGCCAGCGATCAGCCACCGCCCGAATCCGCCGATCTGGGCGAGCGCGTCGAGGTGTTCAAGCCCATGATGGCGAACATCGTCGCGGGCTTCATCATCAGCGCGTTGCTGGCCGGGGGCGGGGCGGCCGCGGTCGGGTTCCCCCTGCGCGGCGCCGCCCTCGCCGGCTGGCAACTGCCGTTCGAAGCTAAGACGGGGTTGTGCTGGCTGGCCGTCGGCGTCATGTGCCTTGTCGGCCTCGTCCTGCTCGCGTGCGGGGTCGGCCTCGCCGTGTACTGCAAGGGCTTGATCTCGCACCGGGTCGAGGTCTTCGCGAACGGCTTCCGGTATTGCGCGGGGCGCGACACCGACGACGTGGCGTGGGCGCAGGTCGCCCTCATCCGGGAAACGATCCTGTACGAGCGCCACCCGATCCTGAAAGGCCCGGCCAAGCTGCTGCTCCCGAAGGTCGCAAGCACGAGCTACGCGGTCGTCACGGCCGCCGGCAAGGAGTACGGGTTCGACGGCAACTCGATCAAGGGCATCAAGAACTTTGGCGGCGTGCTGCGGGCGCAGGCCGACCGCCACGCCGTGGCGTGGGAAACCGTCGAAGAACACGCCTGACCGGACGCGGACGGAATTTCCCCCCGCCTTCTATGGGAGTCAGGTCGCGCTCCACTCCGAAGCGTCGCGTCGCGGCTAAACAAGTTCACGCCTACCGACATTCCGCTCTCTTCCCGGCCCGGTGACAATAGGGGGAGAGGAGAATGCCGTGACCAACCAACAAATCGCCAGACAGTTGCAGCAGTACGCCCGGGAAATCCACGCCCGGCGCGAGAGCCTGTACCGCGTCCGGGCGTACCGCCGGGCGGCGTTGGAAGTGCAGCGGTTCGACAAGGCCATCGCCGAGGTCGCCGTCGATGACCTTGGCCGCACGCCGGGCATCGGCAAGCACCTGGCCGTCGTTATTTCCAATTATGCGCGGACGGGTGAGTGGCGGACGTATGACCAACTCGCGGCGTGAGAAGAAAAAAAGATGGAACCACAGAGGACACAGAGACCACAGAGGAAAGACAGGAGAGAAGATATTTTTATCAATGCCTTTCCTCTGCCTTTCCTCTGTGGTCTCTGTGTCCTCTGTGGTTAATTCGGGATTGGTCTCTTTTCGCCGTGCGCTCACTCCTCCGCGAACAGCCCCGCCGGGGCCGGGTATTCGGCCTTCGCGGGGGGGGCGATGCCCAAGGCCTTGGCGAAGATGGCGGCGATGGCTTGCGGGGTCACTTCTTCCTTGCGGATGCCGGGTTTCACATTCCCGCCGAACACCAACAGCGGGACGTGCGTGTCGTAGGGGTACGGCGACCCGTGGGACGTGCCGGTGAGGTTGTCCCCCGCCTGCCAGTACGGCTTCATCACCATCGCCACGTCCCCGCTGCGACTCGGGTAGTAGGATTTTTGCATCCGCTGGCCGATGCGGTCCTCGGCCGTGAACGTCCCTTCCAAATCTTCCCGCGTGAACGTCCGGGCGATGCCCTCCTGCTTGGCCAGGAAGCCGGCGAGGGTCTTGGCCACGTCCGCGGTTTTCAGCCCCTTGGCGGCCAAGAGCTTTTCGTTGAAGTACACCCACGGGAACGTCGTGTTCTCGATGAACTTGGTCTTCGTCTCGGCGACGGCCTCCGGGGCGTAAGTCAACCGCAGGAACAACTCGGCGGCGGCCATCAGCTTTTTGGTCTGAAGGCGCTTGGCGTCGAGGCCGTGCATGGCACTGACTTCCGGGAGCGGGCAGACGCCGTGGTCGGCCGTCAGGCAGACGACGTACTTGCCCTTGCCCACCGTGTCGTCGAGGAACTTGAGTAGGTCGGCCAGGACGCGGTCCGACCGCAGCGTCGTGTCCAGCACTTCTTGCGAGTCCGGCCCCCACGTGTGGCCGATACTGTCGTTGCTGGAGAAGCTGACGCTTAACAGGTCGGGCGCGTCGTCCTGCCCGAGCTTCTCGGCGACGACGGCCGCCTTGACGAGTTCCAGCAAGAAGTCGTTGCCGTAGGGCGAGTTGTACAGGGCCTCGTAGTACGTCTTGCCGATTTTCTTGGCGCCGCCGTCGGTCGGGTGGGGGAACACGCCGCCTTGCTTGACGCCGGTCCCCTCGCCGGTCACTTTGTCGAGGCCGCTGAACTTGGCGTAGTCCAAGTCGGGCCGGTAGCGAGTCCAGTCCTTCTCGAACCACTTGTCCGCGCCCCGCTTCTTGTTGAACTCGTTCACCCACGGGTGGACGGCGTCCCGGAAGAAGGACGACGTGACGATCATGCCGTCCGCGCTGTCGAGCCAGTACGCCGCGTCCGCCTTCGGGCCGACGGGCATGATGGCCGAGCGGTCCTTAAAGGAGAGGCCGATCACGCGGCCCTTCCCGCCGGTCGCCATTTTGAGCGACTCGGCCAGGGTCGGGGCCAGCAACCGCTCCGGCGTGCCCATCGCCTTCTCGACCTTGGCCGGCTCCTCGTCCTTCTGGGTCGGGTCGGCCGGCTTGAGAATTTCCGGCGGGGCCGGCGGGACGCGGGCGTACCGCGTGGACTCCGAGCAGTTCACCGTCGCCCCGCTCTTGCGCTCGTACCACGTGTTGGCGATGACGCCGTGGACGGCCGGCGTCGCGCCGGTCAGCATGGACGAGTGCCCGGCCCCCGTGACGGTGACGGCGTAGGGATAATGGCAGTTGACGAACCACGCCCCGTCGGTCTCCATGCGGGTGAACCCGTCCGGCCCGAACAGCGGCTGCCACTTGGCGATGTAGTCCCCGCGAAGCTGGTCGAACACCACGAGGACGACGAGTTTTGGCTTCTCGGCCGCGGCCAGCGGGGCCGCGGCGAGGAACGCGACGAGGGCGGACAGGGAACGCATGAGGAAATCCGGAAGCGGAATGGGAGAGATTTTTAGGATACCCGCTCGCCCAGCCGACAGGTATCGGAAAATCCGGGGCACACATTCTCTTCACCCGAGATACACCGGACGCACACGCGGGGCCGACTCGTTGTTCGGCCGGGCGCTCCGTAAACCAACCCGAGTCATCAGCCGGGGCGAGCAATGCGCGTGTTCATGAGTGCCGGGGAGCCGAGCGGGGACTTGCACGGGGCGAATCTGATCCGGGCCATCCGCGCCCGCGACCCGGCCGCGGAAATCGTCGGCTTCGGCGGCGAGAAGATGGCGGCCGCCGGGCAGGTCGCCATGTACCCGCTGGCCAACCACTCGGTCATGTGGCTCGCGGACGTGGTGAAGCAAATCTTCTTCTTCATGAAGCTGCTCGACCGGGCGCAGGCGGATTTGAAAGCCCACCGGCCGGACGTGGTGGTGGTGATCGACTACCCCGGCTTCCACTGGAAGCTGGCCCAGCGGGCGCGGGCCGAGGGCATCCCGGTGGTGTACTTCGTCCCCCCGCAAATCTGGGCCTGGCTGCAACACCGGGTGAAGAAGATGAAACGGCTGATGACGCACGTGCTGTCGGCCCTGCCGTTCGAACACGAGTGGTTTGCCCGCCGCGGCGTGCCGTCCACGTACATCGGGCACCCGTACTTCGACGAACTCGCCGGGCAGAAGTTGGATGACGCGTTCCTGGCCGCCGAGCGGGCGAAGCCGGGGCAAATCGTCGGCATCCTGCCGGGGTCGCGGAACGGGGAGGTCCGCAAGAACGCCCCGGAAATGCTGCGCGCCGCCCGCAAGATCCACGCCGCCGCCCCCGACACGCGGTTCCTGGTGGCCGCGTTCAACGAAAGTCAGGCCGCGGCCGTGCGGGAGTTGATCGCCGCGTGGGACATGCCGGCCGCCGTGCACGTGGGCCGGACGCCGGAGGTCATCGAACTGGCCGCGTGCTGCGTCTCCGTGTCCGGGTCCGTGAGCTTGGAACTGATGTGGCGGCGCACGCCGGCCGCCGTGGTCTACCGGGTGTCGCGGCTCGAGATGCGCATCGGCCGGGTCGTCAAGAAGGTGCCGTTCATCACGCTGGTGAACCTGTTGGCCGGCGAGGAACTGTACCCGGAATTCTTAACGGACCGCGACCCGTCCTCCCGCGTCGCCGCCCGCGTCACCGAGTGGTTGGCCCACCCGGAGCAACTGGCCGCCGTGCGGGCGAAGCTGGCCACGCTGTGCGACGCCGTGGCCAAGCCGGGGGCGTGCGCCACGGCCGCGGAGTTTTTGTTGGAGCGGTACGGCAAGGCTTCGGGCTGACGGAGACCCGCGATGGACCACGACCAACGCCTCAAGAAACTGGTGAAGCGCTTCTTCGCCGAGTTCATGGGGCTGTTCTTCCCCGCGTGGGCGGCCAAATTCGACTTCGATCACGTCGAGTGGGCAAGCACGGAACTGTTCACGACCGTGCCCGACGGCGACCGCCACCTGTTGGACTTGGTGGCCAAGGCCCGTCTGCGGGAGCCGGACCCGGCCGACCCGGACGCCGGGGCATCTCTCGTGGCGGTCCACATCGAAATCGAGACGGCGGACCGCACGACGCGCTTGGGGGCGAGGATGCCGAGTTATTACGTCCACCTGCGGGAGACGCACGGCCTGCCGGTATTGCCCTTGGTCATGTACACGCAGGTCGGGCTGGAGGGGTTGGGCCGGGGCACGTTCGCGGAGCGGGTGGCGGGCGAGGTCGTCGCGGAGTTTCACTACTGGTACGTCGGCTTGCCACGCCTCGACGCCATGGCGTATCTTGAAGGGGAGAGTTTGCTCGGCGTGGCCCTGACGCCGCTGATGCGGATGCCCGCCGACCGGGCCGCCCAAGTCGGGGCCGACGCGACGCAGCGGGTGGCGACCGCGGAAATGCCGGAGTCAGACCGCACGCTTCTCGCCGACTGCATCAAGGCGTATTTACCGGCCGACGAGGCGACGGAGCGGGCGCTGGAAGAAATCCTGAACCGAGCAAGTTACCGGGAGGCGAAGGCCATGGGCGCGACGTGGTTTGAGATGGGGGAGAAGAAGGGCCGCCAAGAAGGAAGACTGGCCGCCGAACGGAATGGCCTGCTGACCGCCATCAGCGCCGTTTTGGAGGTCAAGTTCGGCGAAGCGGGACTGGCCTTCGCCGATGAACTCTCCGGTGTGGCCGACGTCGGCACGCTGACCGCATTTCTGGCGTCCTCGAAAAAAGCGTCATCCCTCGACGAGCTAAAACAGTTGTTGCACTGATCTCTCGGATGCCGCCCCTCCCACTGGTCATCAGCCGCCGCCGGTGGCATGCTAACCCTTCGCCCGAAACGACTCTCGGAGACTCTCCATGCCGCGCCTTACCCACCTTGTGTTGGCCGCCGTCGCGACGGTCGGCGTCACCCCGGCCATTTTTGCCGACCCGACTCCGGTGACGCTCAAAAAAGGGGACAAGATCGTCTTCCTCGGCGACTCGATCACCGAGGGCGGCAACAGCGGCAAAGGGTACATCCAAGTCATCCGCAACGAACTCGCGGAAAAGCGCAAGGACTTGGCCGTCGAGTGCGTCGGGGCCGGCATCAGCGGCAACAAAGTCTCCGACCTGCAACGCCGGGTCGAGAAGCATGTGGTCGAGCGGAAGCCGGCCGTCGTCTTCATCTACATCGGCATCAACGACGTCTGGCACGGCGAAACCGACCCGAAGAAGGGGACAAGCCCGTACGCCTTTGAAGCGGGGTTGAAGGAAGTGATCGGCAAAATCACCAAGGCCGGCGGGCAGGTGATCGTGTGCACGCCGACGGTCATCGGCGAACTCCCCGCCGGCGCCAACACGCTGGACAAGAAACTCGACGAGTACGCCGACATCAGCCGCAAGGTCGCCAAGGATCTCAACCTGCCCCTGTGCGACCTCCGCAAGGCGTTCGTCGATCACCTCGCCGAGCACAACAAGGACAAGAAAGAATCCGGCATCCTCACCGGCGACCGCGTCCACCTCAACGAAGCCGGCAACCGCCTCGTGGCCACAACGATGTTGAAGAGTCTGGGCAACTGACGCACGGCGCTTCGGCGCGCATGTGTGGGCCGATTTTTAGAGCGGTGTTCAGAATGGTGTAACGTCCTCGAGTGGGCCGGCGTCGTTTACCTCACCCCCCCGGCCCCCTCTCCGAAACGGAGAGGGGGAGCAAGTGG
>JAYUGD010001129.1:0-2976 GCA_043767785.1 Zavarzinella sp.
GGCCGTCTTGAGCGGGATCGGGTTGGTGGCGGCCCCGAGCATGTCGCGGCAGAGGGGGAAGAGCTTCTTGTGCCAGCGTTGGGCCTCGGGAATGTTTCCGGCGTCAAACGCGACAATCAGGGCCTTCATGTCCTTCGGGACGATGTTGCCGACCACGGAGATCACGCCGCGGCCGCCGATGCTCATGAGGGGCAGCGTCAGGGAGTCGTCCCCAGACAGGATCGTCAGGTCCGTGAGGGCGACGATCTGCGAGGCTTGGTCCAGCGACCCGGTGGCCTCCTTCACGGCCACCAGCGTCGGGCACTTGTCGGCGATCCGGGCCATTGTCTCGGGCGTGATGTTCGACCCGGTGCGGCCGGGGATGTTGTACAGGCAGATCGGCAAGTCCGTGGCGTCGGCGACGGCCGCGAAGTGCTGGAAGTACCCCTCTTGCGTCGGCTTGTTGTAGTACGGCCCGACTTGGAGGGTCGCGTCGGCGCCGGCCCTCTTGGCGAACTTGGTCAGCCGGACGGCCTCCCGCGTCGAGTTCGACCCCGTGCCCGGCATCACCTTAATGCGGCCGCGGGCCTGCTCGACCACCGTGCCGATGACTTTTTCGTGTTCGTCGTGGCTCAGCGTCGGCGACTCGCCGGTCGTCCCCACGGGCACCAGGCAATCCGTCCCCTGTTCGACGTGCCAATCGACCAGCTTCCGCAGGTCGGCGTAGTCCACCTCGCCGTCCTTCAACGGCGTCACGATGGCGACCGACACCCCGGCGAACTGCTCTCCCCGCGTCATGGCCCGACTCCGAAAATTCGTTGCGAATGCGCCAGTTTGGCCGGCGTCCTTACAAGCATATCAACCGTAGCGGCCGCCCGCCCGGCCGCCGGGACGAAAAGGCGGGACGATTCGGCGGAAAAATATCGCCCATCAGTCGAAAACTCTTGACCGCGGTGGTTGATTGCGTTTTCATCTTGTATACCTTTACCCAAAATCACTGTCTCGTGAGCGGTTCGGTCGATTTTCCCAACTCGTGGGGAACCGTCGCCAAGCTCACGGCGTCCTAAGTCTCTCTACACTACTGCGAGTCACCATGCTCGAATCGTTGATGCGGCGGCGTTGGGTTGCGTTGGCGGCCTGTCTCCTTGCTGTACTCGTGTTGCTGCTCACGGCCGACCCGACCTTCGCCCAGGAAGAGGGCGGGGGGGCCAAGCCCGAAAAGAGCATCTTCCTCCACATCATTGAGTCGGCCGGGTGGCTGTTCGCCGTGGTGCTCGGCATCCCGTCCATCGCCCTCGTCGCCCTCATCGTCCTGCTCATGCTCGACCTGCGGATGAGCGTCGCCATCCCGCCGGGGTTCGTGGACGAGTTCATCGACACCGTCAACAAGCGGCGGTTCAAAGAAGCCTTCGACATGGCCCGGAACGACACGTCGTTCCTCGGCCGCGTCCTGACGGCCGGCATGAGCCGCTTGCAGTACGGCCTCGAAGACGCCCGCGACGCCGCCAGCAACATGCTGGAGAGCATCCGGTCCGGCAAGGAGCAACTAAACAACTACACGGCCGTGATCGGCTCCCTCGGGCCGCTCATCGGTTTGGTCGGCACGGTGCTGGGGATGATCCGGTCCTTCATGTCGCTCGGGCAGGGCGGGCCGCCGAACCCGGCCGCGCTGTCGAAGGGGATTTCGGAAGCCTTGTCCGTGACGTTCCTCGGGATCGGCATCTCGATCCCGGCCATTTTCTTCAACGCCTTCTTCCGGAACCGGATCATCTCCGTCTCCATGGACACCGGCCACATCGCCGACGACCTGCTGACGCAGATGTACCACAACTCCAAGAAGGCCGGCGGGCCGGGCGGCGCCACGGGGTCCACGACCGTCGCCCCGCCGCCGCCGCCGCCGGCCCCTGGCCGCGGGCCGGCGTAAAGTCTCCGGGGTTGCACCGCCGCGAGGCGGTCCCGTTGGAGTTCCGCCTTGAGGCGGTCTTGTGCCTGAAACGCAGTGGCGACCGGCGGGACGAGTCTTCGAAGTCCCGCCAAACGGGGGGCGAGAAACTTCTCCCCGAAATGGGTGACGGCCGATTGCCCCTGGGTCGGACCGTCGAAGACTCGGTCCTCATGGGCCTTGTGGCGGGTAGTTCCAAGACCGCTTAAAAGCGGGACTCCAACGAGACTGCCTCGCGGCGGTAGATGAGTCGGCCGTGTGTCGGAAAGCGAACAAGGGGCCTTCAAATGAGTCACGGCGGCGGCGACGACGACGGCGTCAGTTCGGACCCGAACTTGACGCCGCTGCTCGACTTGGTGTTGCAGTTGGTCATGTTCTTCATGCTCGTCGCCAACTTCGTGGCCGACGAGATGAGTGACAAGATCAAGCTGCCCACCGCCAGCCAGGCCAAGCCGCTGACGGCCAAGGAGACCAACTTCATGTACATGAACGTGGACAAGACCGGCCACGTCCTCGTCCCGTCCCGCGACCCGCTCATCAGTCAAGACGAGATCACCTTTTACCTGCGGCAGGCGATCAAGAACCACCCGCTCGGGGCGACGGCCGGCGAGAAGGTGACGGTCATCATCCGGGCCGACAAGGACTCGAAGTTCAAGGACATCCACAAGACGATGGTGGCCATCAAGACCGCCGGCTTCAAAAACCTGCAACTCCGGGCCGAACTGCCCGGCGCGAAATAAGGGGCCGCCGTGAAGAAGAAGAAAAAAGAGCCCCCGATCGCGATCACCCTCCCGATCACCCCGATGTTGGACATGAGCTTTCAACTCCTGTCCTTCTTCCTGCTCACGTTCAAGCCGATGCCCACCGAAGGGCAATTGTCCATCAACCTGCCGAAGATCGACATCGCGTCGCAGCCGACCACGTCGGACATCGTCCCGCCGGAAGACAAGAAAGACGAATACACCATCGTCTTGTATTCGTCGCAGGGGGACATCGGCCTGATCAGTTTCAAAGGCCCGCTGTCGGCCCCGTCTGAACTGTCCGGCGAGAACAAG
>JAYUGD010001130.1:0-2976 GCA_043767785.1 Zavarzinella sp.
GTCGCGGACGACAGGTGGCACCGGACCGGCCGGCAGGCTCGATCCGGCAAGAACTCCCCTTACTTTTTCTCCTTCGACTCGAACACCGCGCCCTCTTCCTTCGGATCAAAGCCTTTCGGCCACTCGGTGCCCTCGTCGTACTTGGCCTTGCTGAAGTTCGCCTTGGCGCCGGCTTGGGTCAGACCCGAAAGGTTGGCCCCGCGCAGGTCGGCGCC
Source organism: Zavarzinella sp. (assembly GCA_043767785.1). Taxonomy (GTDB): domain Bacteria; phylum Planctomycetota; class Planctomycetia; order Gemmatales; family Gemmataceae; genus Zavarzinella. The sequence goes on from JAYUGD010001130.1 coordinate 216, forward strand.
GGTAAAGTCACAGCCGTTGAGAATGCCGCCGATGCCTTTCAGCTTCCGAAGATTCGTGCCGCGAAACTTGACTTGATTCAAGCCGACCACGTTGGACAAGTCCTGTCCCTCCATGTTCGCTTTCGACAGATCGACGAAGCCCCATTCGACGCCTTCCAATTTGGCCTTATGGAAGTCCGCCCCGGTCATGTCAGCCCCGTTCATGCGTGCCGTCCGCAGGTCGGCATACTTGAAGTTGGCCCCCGTCAGATTGCACTTGTTGAAGTTCGTTTGCTTGCAAACGGAGCCTTCAAAGCTTCCGTTCGCCAAATTCTTGCCGCTGTAATCCTTGCCGCTTAAGTCCATGCCGTCGAATACCGGGCCTTTGGGTTTTTCGCCGTCCTTCTTGTCCTCGGCAAAGGCGGCCGGAGCCGTCACGAAACAAAGCACGGCGAACGCGGCGGTCAATCGAACTCTCACGATAATCTCCTCTTGGCGAAATAAGCCGACCCTTTGGCCGCTTCTCGAAACGGCCACGGTCGGCGGGATAGCTCTCGGGTCACAACACGATGGCGGACTCGGAGCATTTGGGCGCTCGCGGGTCCGTCCTTATTTCTTTTTGTCGTCCGGCATTAACAGGGCCCCCTCGTCGTCGGGGTTGAACCCCTTCGGCCACTTGGTGGCCTTGTCGTACTTGGCTTTGCTGAAATTCGACTTGTAGGCTCCCGTCCCCAACTCGGTCATTTCCGTCAGATTGGCCCCGCGCAGGTCGGCCCCGATAAAGCAAACGTCGAGTACGTCGCCCATTGCCGTGAGATTGCGGAGGTTGGCCCCGCGCAAGTTCACCCGCGTGAGTTCCACTTTGGACAGGTCCATTCGTTCGAAGACGGCGTTGGCCAGGTTCGTCTGGTTCAAAATGATGCCGGTCATTTTCGCGCCCCGGAAGTCAGCCCCGGTCAAGTCGGCTTTGAGCATCGACGCACCCGTCAAATCGGCCCCGGCGAAGTTGGCCCCTTTGAGAAAGGCGCCGACGAACTTGCATTCTTGGCACTCGGAGTTTTCAAAAGTGGCGTTCGTCAAGGTCTTCGACGAGAAGTCGCGCTTGCGCAAATCCATGTTGCTCAAGTCCTCGCCCTTGGCCTTGTCGTCGGCGCCCGCGGCCGAAAAAATCACGGTCAAGCCGAGAAGCGCCGTCACGGCCGTCTTGCGCGTCGTCATGGAATCGGCTCCGGGTCAACGGGGGAAGCCGCCCCGAGTGGAGGGGCGGCCGTGCGGGGTTATCGGTCGAGGTGTTCCGGGAGCACACAGACTACCCGGAAGCCGTTGGCGCGGTACTGGTACGTCGGGGCGCGGTCGCGCCGGGCGGCCGACCGGCATAAGGCGATGGCGCCGACGTATGCCCCGCCCCGCAGAAGATTGGTTTCACTTTTCGGGTCGCCGTCCGGGTCGATGGCGACCTTGTCGCCGTCCGGGTCGATGCCGATCCGGTCGAGCCGCATGCTCTGAAATTGCCGCTCCTTGAAGTACCCGTCCGCGCACCATTCCGCGACGTTGCCGTGCATGTCGTACAGGCCGAACTTATTGGGCTTGTACGAGCCGACCTTGGCGGTGCGCTGGAGGTTCGGCCCGGCCGGCGCGTCCAGGTACGGCTTGTCGCCAGCAATGTTGGCGTCTTTCGACGTGAGGCCGTCGCCGACGTTGAAGGCGGACGTCGTCCCCCCGCGGCACGCGAACTCCCATTCCGCTTCGGTCGGCAGCCGGTATAACCGGCGGGCGGCCCGCTCGCCCGGCATCGCCGAGAGCCGCTCGCAGAATTTTTTCGCGTCCTCGCAACTGACCTGCTCGACCGGGAACAAGGCGGTGTCCATCCCCGCGACCGCGTCCTTGCCGCCCCCCTTCCCGGAAAACCAACTGGGGTTCGCTCCCATGACCTTCTCGTATTCGGCTTGCGTCACCTCGTAGACGCCCACGAGATAGGGTTTTCGGAAGATGACCTTGAACTGCAGTTCGTCTTCGTTTCGGCCCGCCTCGGACTTCGGGGAGCCGAACAGAAATGGGGCCTTGGCTTCGACAAGGGTCATCTTCATCCCGATCGAGTTGGCGACAACCTCTCCAGGCTTGACCGCCTTCGTCCGGATCATTTTCCCTTGCCAATCCAGGACGCGGCCCCGCTCGTATTTCCACGCCGCCACGGTCCCGCCTGGCAACCGCGGCAGTTCCAGCCCGTTGACCCCTTGCTTGCGCAGTGCCAGAATATCGACGGCGTAGAACGGCTTCTTCCCCGCCAACACTTCGTTCAGTTCCGCCGCCCCTTCGTCCGCGGCGGTCCAAAAGTCCTCCCGCGGGATTCGCGTGGCCTCCACGGCGAACAGCGTTTTCGACTGCGGCAGACGGACGGCCGGGAAGCAGTGGCCTTTGACCAAGAACAGGACCGGCTCCATGCCGGCGGCCTCGCAGACGCTCCCGAAGAAGATCGCCAGATCGACGCAGGTCCCGGCCCGGTTCTGCAACACGTCGCGGCCGTACTTGACGTGTTGGACGAATTCCCGCCCGTTGAACAGCCCCGGCGGCAACTGGTACGCGGTCTTGTTGTGCTGGAGAAAGTCGTACGTCGCGTACATGAAGGCGATCACGCTCTCGTCGGTCCCGGCCTTGGCGTCCAAGCCCGGCGTCTTGCCGCTGATCATCCCGGCGGCTTCCCGGATGACCGGGTCGTCCTTGGTGACGAAGCACGCCAGCCCGAGCGGCCCGTTGTTCCACACGGAGTAGAAATCGGTCAACT
>JAYUGD010001131.1:0-2974 GCA_043767785.1 Zavarzinella sp.
CGGCTTCTTGCTCCCCCTCTCCGCTTCGGAGAGGGGGCCGGGGGGTGAGGTAAAACGCCGGCGCCCGTTCGCGGTCGCTACACCATTCCGACCACCGCTCTCGCCAAGACGAAAACATAAAACGTCCCGATGGCTCAACCCACCATCATCGTCGGCGCCGGCCTCGCCGGCGGCACACTCGCGTGGCAGCTCCACGTCCGCGGCGTGCCAGTGATACTGGTAGACAGAGAAGAGCAACACACGTCCTCCAAAGTCGCGGCCGGGCTGATCGCCCCGTTGAGTGGGCCGCGGCTGTTGCCGAGCTGGCGGTTCGACGAGGCGTGGGCGGCGGCCACGCGGTTCTACAGGAGTATCGAGGAACGGTTCCAAACGCGCGTCTTGCACCCGAAAACAAAGTTGCACCTTTTTACGGACGCGGCCGAGCGGGACCTCTTTCACGCGAAGCGGGCCGCCGAGTACGCCCACTTCGTGGCGGCCGATTCCCCGGCCATCGACCCCGACATTTTCGCCGCCCCGCACGGCGGCTTCGAGATGTCCCACGCCGCCTGGTTGGACGTGCCGGCGTACTTGAACCTCATCAAGAGCGATTTCGCAAGCCGCGGTTCGTACCGGACCGCGGACATCGACCCGGCAGCCGACCTGCGCTGGAACGGGCCGACCGTCGAGATTCCGCGATTGGGCCTCACGGCCGACCTGGTGATCTGGTGCGAAGGGCCGACGGCCCCGCGCAACCCGTTCTTTCCGGGCGTCCGGTTCAGTCTGGCCAAGGGCGAAATCCTGACGCTCCGAATCCCTGACTTGCGGGATGAGCGAATCCTCTATCGCGGCGTCTGGCTGTTCCGAGTGGAAGAAGGCGTCTACCGCTGCGGGTCCACCTACGAGTGGGCGGACTTGGAAAGTGGCCCGACCGCCGCCGGCCGCGAGAACATTTTGGCCCGCTTGCGTCAGTTTCTGAAATGCCCCGTGGAAGTCGTGGACCACACGGCGGCCGTACGGCCGGTGATCGAGGACCGAATCCCGATGGCCGGCTATCACCCGCATTGCCGGCAGTTGGCGTTCGTCAACGGCTTGGGGTCGAAGGGGGCGCTGCTGGCACCGCTGGTGGCCGAGCAATTCATCAAGGCGACGGACGAGGAACTCGCCCTCACCCGCCCCTGCGGCATTCGTCTCCCACCGCGGCTGACGGAACTGGCCCAAGACGTGTTGAAACCCGTCATCAAACCCGGCGACGTGGTGATCGACGCGACGGCCGGCAACGGCCACGACACGGCCTTCCTCACCAAGCGCGTCCGCTTTCAAGGGAAGGTTTTCGCCATCGACCGCCAGCCGGAAGCCATCGTCCGGCTCACCCGCTGGCTGGCCGAGACGCCCCGACCGCGCGTGAAACTGATCCAAGGCGACCACGCGGACCTTACCAATCTAATCCCCCCGGAACACCACGGCCGCGTCGCCGCCGTCATGTTCAATCTCGGCTACTTGCCCAACGGCGACCACGCCATCACGACCTCCGCCGCGACGACCGCCCCGGCGATTCGGCAAGCCGTCGAGTTGTTGCGGCCGGGCGGGATGCTGACCGTGCTGGCCTACACCGGCCACGCCGGCGGCCCGGAGGAAGCGGACGCCGTCGCCGAGACGCTGCGGGAATTGGGATTGGTGATCGACTGGGAAGAACGGGCCGCCGACCCGTGGACGACGAACCCGCCGCGGCTGTTCGTGGGGCGGAAGAAGTGAAACTTGTGACGGCAAGACGGCTCTTACACCGACGGTCGCCTGAGCCGATTACTTGCCGTCCGGGAGGGGCGCCACCCGCGTGACGGCCGTGAGCGGCCGCGGATTGTTCAGGCCGCCGCCCGTGACGACGAGGCGGCCGGCAATGACCGCCGCCGCCGGGGCGAGCACCTTCTCGGGCAAGGCACCGACGACGCGCCACGCATCCGCTTTGGGGTCGTATTCCAACACGTCGCCCACCACATTTCGCGGCGGCTGAGAGCTGTTGCACCGCCCCCCGACGACGAGAATCCGGCCCTTGTGAATGATCGTGCTCGACTCGAAATGGCTGCGCCCGTCCGGCAGGCCGGCGATCTCGGCCCATTTTTTCGTGGCGGGGTCAAACCGGTGGCAGGATTTCACGTCGATCTGCGTCACGTCGTGGCCGTGATCGCCGCCGAGCGCGTAGAGTTGGCCGTCCAGAACCGCCGCGCTCACGTGGCCGCGCGGGTCGGGCAAGTCCGCCTCGCGTTGCCACTCTTTCCCGCGGTCGAGCGACAAGCTCCAGTGGTCGCCGGCATTGGTGTCGCGGTCGGTCTTGTAGCCGCCGAAGTAATGCAACTTGCGGCCGAGCACCGCCAAGCCGCCCCCCGCCCGCCGTTCCGGCAGCGGCGGCCCGGCCGCCCGGCCGCCCAACTGTCGGAGGCGATGTCGTATTTCCACACTTCCGCGGTGACGGGGCCGGGGTGCTTCCCCTTAAACCCGCCCGCGAACCAAATCGTCTTTCCGTCAATGGCCGGATTGAGGTGCGTCAGCCGCGCCGGCATGTCTTTCTTCCGCGCCCATGCGTCGCCCGCCGGGTCGTAGACATCGACCTGATTCGATGCGCCCAAATCGTCGGTGAACCCGCCGAACAAGTACATCTTGCCGTCCACGACGGCGGTCGGCGACTCCACGCGCGCGAAGGGAGACGGCGCCGCCGTCTTCCACACCAAGGCCGGCCAAGCGTCGGCTTTGCCGCCCGATTTCCCGGCCGGGGGTTCCGCGCCCCGACCGATCAACGGGACGGCCCAAGCGAGGAGAACGAGCAGCGTGCGAGTCGGGTGGGGCATCAATGCGAACTTCCCAGAGGATGGCGGACAGGAGAGGTGGGCGTCGCGGAGATTGTAAGCGGCGGCCGGCCGGCCGCCGCGAAATTGATTTGTTGACCGGCCGCGATTGAGGTCGCCGACAGGTTTTCAGTCGGGGTGGCCGGATTTGAACCGAC
>JAYUGD010001132.1:0-2972 GCA_043767785.1 Zavarzinella sp.
CGACTGGATCACACGAACCGACGCCGTCAACTATTTCCGCCACGCCGGGTACCCGCTAGACGGAAGCTGAAAATGCTCTAGCCCCCGATGCGACGGTGGCGCTGATCCCGCCGGTGAGCGGGGGATAGGCAAGCCGACGGGGCATCGGATAAGATGAAATAGGGGGTAGTCATCGGGGGTACATCCGTGAACAAAATCCATCGAGATGCCGTGGTCCGCGGCGGTCAATTGGTCGTCGAAGAGCCGATCAACTGGCCCGACGGCACCAAGGTGCGGGTGACGGCCGACGCGGCCGTTGACGATATTTGGGCCGACACGCCCGAGGGGTTGGCCGCGTGGGACAAGTGGGTTAACTCGTTGGAGCCGCTCATTTTTACCGATGAAGAGCGCGCTGCGTGGGAGGAAGCTCGGGCGGCCCGGAAGGAATGGGAGAAGGCGAATTTCGCCGCCTACTCCGAAAAACTACAGAGGCTATGGGAATGAAACGGTACCTCCTCGACTCGAACGCCATCAGCCGGCTGATGGACAAAGAACCATACTTTGTAGGCCGACTGCGGGAAACACGGGTGCGCGGCGGCCGGGCCGGCGTCTGCGAGCCGGTCGTTGGCGAGTTGTATTACGGATTGGAATTGAGTGCGAGCCAAGCGGCCAATGAAAAGCGGCTGCAAGTCGTCCTAGCCCAGTTGCCCAGTTGGCCGTTCGACCGGGCCGCGGCTCGACAATATGGCCGCCTCGCGGCCCACCTGAAGCGCGTCGGCCGGCTGATGCAAACCATCGACATGCAACTCGCCGCCGTCGCCCTCACGTTGGGCAACACCGTCGTCGTGTCTTCGGACACCGACCTCCTCGCCGTCCCCGGCCTGACCGTCGAGAACTGGGCCGCCGAATGAAACTCATCCTCGCCACCATTCAGCCGGCGAAGCTCGAAGCCGTGAAGGAGGCCCTCAACAAGGTGGAGGTCTTCCGGCTCACGGTCGTGGACGTGTACGGGTTCGGCCGGCAGAAGGGGCAGTCGGAGGCGTTCCGCGGGCACGAGTTGGCGGTCAACCTCGTCCGCAAGGTGCAGCTTCAAATTGCCGTCAACGAGGACTTCGTGGAGCCGACCGTCAACGCCATCATGGAGGCGGGCCGCACCGGCGAGGAAGGCCGCATCGGCGACGGGAAAATCTTCATCGTCCCGCTGGTGGACTGCGTCCGCATCCGCACCGGCGAGCGCGGTCCGGAGGCGATTTGACCGGCCCTCACTTCCCGAGCAATTCCGTCACCGCGGCGCCCATCTTCACCGACGCCTGCACTTCCAAGTAACTCGACCGTGCCCGCCAGGTCTCGTAGCCGCCGAGGGCGTGTTGCGCGGGTGTGGGCAGGTAGCCGTTGTAGCCGTTGGCGAGGCAGACGGTGAAGGTGTTCTTCACCGGGCTGGTCTTCTTGATGTCCAGGCCGATCTCCGTGAAAATCTCGCACGGCATAGCGGCGATGGCGATGTCGCCGATGCGCAACACTTGCACCGTCACGGGCACTTCGGCCGGGTAGTCGGCCATCTTGAGCGTCTCGCGGGCGTACACGGCCTTGGAGCCGACGAGGTTTTTCTTGCCGTCCCACTCCTTCAAAGTCTCCTTGGCGGAGTCCACGTCCGCGGCCGTCGGCTTCCGCACCTTGAGCATGAGTTCCTTTGCCTTCGCGGATAGTTTCGGCGTGCCGTACTCGATCTTCTGGAAGCCCGCTTCCGTGTTCTTGGCCACGCTTTCGGCCACGATGCGGATGCGCTCCCCCGGCCCGGCCTTCGCGGGCGGGGCGTCGAAGTTCACGTTGTTCACGTCCCCGCTGGCGCCGTTGAACATCGCCCCGACAAAGTCCTTTGCCTCGGGGGCGACGAGTTGCTTGATGCGCTCCGAGAACGCCCCGAAGTAGTCGGCCGAGAGGGCCGGGAACCCGCCGACGTAATGCAGCGAGTAGTTGGCGAACAGGGCGATGGGTTCCCCCTTGGCGCTCTTGACGGCCACCATGCAAATCTCCGAGTCCACCGGCCCGGCGTTGGTGACGAGGCCCTTCGCCTGGTGGCCGGGGTTCATCTGCACCTGGTCCGTCGTGCCGCCGAACGGGTCCGGCGGGATCAGGCTCTGCTCGCGCTTCCAGCGGCGGTTGAACACCTGCGTCGGGTCGCTGGCCCGGCCGAAGCCGAGCGTCGCGGGTTGCCGGCGGTCGTGGGCCGCCTTGATGCCCTCGGCGATCTTCTCGGCGAGGAACGTCACGTACTCCGGGTTCGCCTCGCTCTGGAAGACGCCGTCCAACGTCGGGGCGTAGTGCGTGTGCGTGGCCGCGATCAGGATGTTCTCCGGCGGGATGCCGGTCAATTTCTTCGCTTGAGCCTTGGCGTCTAAGACCAACGCCCGCGGGATCATGCAACTGTCCACGATGACGAGGGCCAATTTTGTGTCGCCGTCGTCCAATACGAGGCAACGCGCGTGCAACGGGTCGTGGGCCGCCGTCGCCTGCACGTCGCTGAAGTTGCCGTTCACGGACACCGGAAACTTCTTCGGCGTCACGTCTTGGGCGACCGCCCCGGCCTTGAACTCGGCGGCCGTCGCGGCGGCGGTGAGAATGGCCAACCCGATCACGCTGAAAATCAAACGCATGGTGCATCTCCGGAAAAGGGTGAGGATACCACGCCGGCCGATGGGAATGCAACCGTCGGCCGCGAACCTCACCGCAACCGGATAGTTCGTCCGTTGCCCATCCGCTATCCCACATCGGCCGGATTGCCACGATTTCGCCAAATCGGTCGCGCGCAATGGCAGAGCAGTGGCAGACCTTCACAATTGGGTTCGCTTGCCGCCTCAAATCGACAGTTTCGCCACGGCAATGTCCCCGCCGAAGCACACGTCTACGTCAGTCCCCGCGGCCCGCGCCCGGTTGTGGTAGTCGCCGCTGTAGAGCCAACCGACGGCGTCCGGGACGTAGTCCAACGGCAGCGG
>JAYUGD010001133.1:0-2971 GCA_043767785.1 Zavarzinella sp.
CCGTTCGTCTGGGTGTGCCTGACGGCCGGGCTGGGCCTGAGTTGGCGCGAGGCGCTGTGGGTCTTCTCCGGCGTGGCGCTCGTGTGGGTGGCGGCGTTCATTTGGTGGTTCCGCGACCGCCCGGACCAGCACTCGGCCACGAACCTCGCGGAGCAGAACCTCATCATGGCCGGGAAGGCGCCCCCGTCGGGTCATGCCGGCATCCCGTGGGGCCGCATCTTCACCAACCGCAACGTGTGGGCGTTGTGCGCGATGTACATGGTGACCAACTTCAACTGGTACTTCATCATGTACAACCTGCCGGGCCAGTTCCGCGCCTCCTTCCCGGCGTTGCAGGAAACCCTCGGCGGCAAGATGCAACTCGCCCTGCTCGCCGGCGCCCCGCTGCTCGTCGGCATGATCGGCTGCCTGGGCGGCGGCATGTTGACGGACGCCTTCATCCGCAAGACGGGGAACCGCAAGTGGGGCCGGCGCGTCTTCGCCATGATGGGTTACGGCATGGCCGGCGTGTTCTACCTGCTGGCCACGCAGTTCGTCGGCGGCGACTTGTGGCCCTTCGCCATCTGTCTGATTCTGGTGGGGCTGTCGAACGACTTCATCATGGGCCCGAGTTGGGCGACGGCCCAGGACATCGGCCGCCGCTACTCGGCCATCGTGTCCGGGGCGATGAACATGGTCGGCAACCTGGGGGCGACGCTCGGCCTGCTCGTCACCGGGCAAATCCTCAAGGCGTACACCGAGAACGGCGTCATCGACAAGCAGGGCTACATCGTGTGCTTCACGCTGTACGCGGCGGTGTATTTCTTGGGCGTGATCGCGTGGCTGTTCATCGACGCGGAGAAGCCAATCCCGACGGACGAAGAGTTGGGATTAGTCAATGACAATGACTGATGACCGAGCGCAGCGAGGAAGGCGAGCCAGTAGCGTTAGCGCCTGGAGGACCGTCCTGAATCCGTGCGCCGCGAACCGAGTCTTCGAGGTTCGCCTTGTTGCACAACGGCTGTCACCGGGCATGGGTGTCGGACTCGAAGACTCGTCCTCAGCCGTTTGACTCGGGAAGCTCCTCCAGTCGCTAACGCTTCTGGCTCGCCTTCCTCGCTGCGCTCGGTCATTGGTTATTTCCCGCTCGCCAACTTCCGAAACGCCCCGCAAATGATCGGGGCCGTCTCGGGGCCGACGCTGTTGATCTCGCCGTACTGCTTGTCCTTGCGGCCGTAACAGTACGGGGGGTTCTTGTCCCACTGGCGCTTGGGGATGATGTAACCGATCTCGTCGTTGGCGAGGCCGATCAGCATCTTGTACGGGGCCTTCAACTGGCCGTAGATGCTCGGCTCGATGGGGGCGTCCGGGAAGTCGGCGTTGGGGTCGGCCGGGTCTTGCACCTTGCCCAGCACCAATTCCGGGTAAATCTCGCCGGGGATGACGGCCACATCTACATCCCCGAGTTTCAGGTAGCTGACTTCCGTCTTCAACGCCCCTTGGCGCGTCAGGTCCTTGGCCTCGACCGGCTTGGCCGGGGTCGGGTCGTTCTCCCAGACGTAGAAGGTCCGCTTCAAGACGCCGGCGCTCCACGCGAGCTTGTACAAGTCGTTGTGGCACGGGATGTGGACGGCCCGCGTGCGGATGTCGAACGGCGTCAGCGTGACCGGCTTGGCGGCCTTCAACCCCTTGTCGGCCCCGGCGGCCACCTGCTCGCCGAGGAGTTGCGTCTTCTCCCACGTGCCGTCTTTCAGCAATTCCCCGGCGGCATTCTTGATCGGGACTTTGAGCGTCGTCATCAGCCCGCCGACCGTGCCGGAGAAGTAGGCCACGGGGCAGCCTTGCCGCTTGGCGAGTTCGTTGACGGCGAAGCCGACGAAGTCGGCGGTGATCTCGGTGTTCTTGGAGTCCATCGTCTCCGGGTGGTTGTTCCACTGCACCAGCACGCCGAGCGGCTTGCCCTCGTTCTCGAAGCGGATGGCGACCAAGTCTTCGTGCTTCAGGTACGGCTCGCGGTTGTCCACCATCAAGTGCGGCAACGGCACGACGGCGATCGCGGCCGTCGCCGGCTTGGCCCGCCCGTCCGCGAGCTTGACGGCCTTCACCACGTTGGCCCGCAGGAGTTTCATGTACGCCGCGTCCACGCCGCTGTTGAACGGGCTGGACCCCCACAGGCCCATCGTGTCCGGCCCCTCGTGGTTGTGCGTGCTGGACACGCACACGAACGCGAACCCGGTCAGGTCGGCCCGCACGCCTTGGGCGAAGTCGTTGAACAGGCCGACCACGTCGGCGCAGACGAGGGCGATCTTCTGCTTGCCGTCCGACAGCACGACGGCCCGCGCCATCAGCGGGTCGTGGACCTTCGTGGCCCGGCGGCCGGTGCCGAAGCCGGCGATGTGGACGGGGGTCTTGCCGTCGAGGGCCGGCGTCACGTCCACGTCGGCGAACCCGGCGGTGAGCTGGGCCGAGGCGGCGGGGGCGAAGAGGAGCAAGGAGAGGACGCGGAGCATGGGGAAAGCCTTCGAAGTAAATTCAAGCGGCCGTTTAGCCGCGACGCGACGCTTCGGAGCGGAGCGCGGCCTGAAGCCCAAAATCGACTAACCACAGAGGCACAGAGGACACAGAGGAGAGAAATGCCGAGAAGAAGTATTTGAGAAATGCCATTTCTCGGTTTTTGTCTTCTCCGTGTCCTCTGTGCCTCTGTGGTTAGTTGCCTTTAGGTTTAAGGCAGCGGCGTGAAAATGACCTGCCATTTTCTGGCCGCATCGGTTATTCATGCTCTTCTCACGGAGGAGACGGGCATGACGCCACTCACGGACGATGTCATTGAGACCATGCAGTCGGCCGCCAGACTTCTGACCGGTTATCGCCGTCGTCAGTTTCAAGCGGAGACGACCCTCAAGTATTGTGGCAGGTCCGCCCGCCGGGCGGAGACGACCTTTGGCTGGGGGCGAGACGCGGTCACCACCGGGTGGCACGAACGCCGGACCGG
>JAYUGD010001134.1:0-2966 GCA_043767785.1 Zavarzinella sp.
GAGGCCATGACTTGGGGGAAGACGAACGGTATTGCGGCTATACGGGTTCGGTGACGGGCGGCTCGCGCTCGCTTCCCCGGAGCCGCCCCCGACCCTATCATCTCCCCTTTGGCAAAGCGTACCGCGACCCGGGGCCAGGCATGTTTTCCGCGAACGAGATTCGGCAGCAGTTCATCGATTTTTTCGTGCAAAAGCACGGGCACACCTTCGTGCCGTCCAGCGGCGTCGTGCCACTCGATGACCCGACGCTGCTGTTCACGAACGCCGGCATGAATCAGTTCAAGCCGATCTTCCTCGGCCTCGAAAAGCGGGCGTACACGCGGGCCGTCAACACGCAGAAGTGCATCCGGGCCGGTGGGAAGCACAACGACCTCGACGACGTGGGCAAGGACACCTACCACCACACGTTCTTCGAGATGCTCGGCAACTGGTCCTTCGGGGACTACTTCAAGAAGGAAGCCATCGCCTGGGCGTGGGAACTCCTCACCGACGTGTGGAAGCTCGACCCGGAACGGCTGCACGTCACCGTCTTCGAAGGCGACCCGGCCAACAACATCCCGCGCGACGACGAGGCCGCCGGGTATTGGAAGGCCGTCGGCGTGCCGGAGTCGCGCATCCACCTCGGCAACAAGAAAGACAACTTCTGGGAAATGGGGGATACTGGCCCGTGCGGCCCGTGTACCGAAATCCACTACGACGCCACGCCGGACAAAAGCGGGGCGAAACTGGTCAACCAGAGTTCCGACCAAGTGGTCGAAATCTGGAACAACGTGTTCATCCAGTTCAACCGAGCGTTCACGGATAAAGGACTTGACCTGCTTGAACAGATCAAGACCGTTTCGGGAGAACAAAAGGACAAACTGTACAAAGAGGCGCTCAAAAACCGGACTTTGATTCCGCTCCCTGCTCAGCACGTCGATACGGGGATGGGCTTTGAGCGCGTGGTGAAGGTGATCCAAGGCAAGACGAGCAACTACGACACGGACGTGTTCACGCCGTTGATGGCCGCCATTCAAGAAGTGACGAAGGCCCCGCCCTACGGCGGTGTCCTCGATGATCGCAAAGACACCGCTTACCGCGTGATCGCCGACCACATCCGCGCGCTGACGTTCTCGCTCACCGACGGCGGCCTGCCGTCAAACAAAGGACGTGGGGCGGTAATCCGCAGCATCCTGCGCCGGGCCGCCCTGTTCGGCTGGCTCAATTTTGGCATGCGCGAGCCGTTCCTGCACACGCTGGTTCCGGCCGTCGTCACGAACTTCGGCGACGCCTTCCCCGAGTTGAAGACCAACCCGAGCAAAGTGTCCGCGACGATTCTCGGAGAGGAAAAAGGATTTCTGCGAACCATCGAGCGCGGCTTAAAGCTGTACGACACAGCCGCCGAAAATGCGAAGAAGGCCGGCGGCGTCATCTCGGCCAAGGAAGCCTTCGACCTGCACACGGAGCAGGGCATCTTCATCGACATTACGGCCAAGCTCGCCGCCGACGCCGGGTTGACCGTTGACCGGGCCGGGTACGATGTGTTGTTTGAGAAGTTCAAAAAGGATTCAGACAAAGACCGCCCGACCATCGTCGTCTCGGCCATCAAAGGCGACTTGCCGAAGACGGACGACTCGCCGAAGTACGCCGGCGGGGAAGTCTCCGCGAAGGTGCTGGGCTGGGTGAAGGACAACGCCGTCGTGACGGCCGGCACGCTGGAAGTCGGCGACGAAGTCGGTCTGCTGCTCGACCGCACCAGCCTGTACGGCGAGCAAGGGGGCCAGGCGGGCGACCGCGGCGTGATCGAGAGCGGCGAATTCACCTTCGACGTGGAAGACACGCAACGCCTCGGCGACGCCGTGTTGCACGTCGGCACGGTCACGTCGGGCGAAGTGACCGTCGGCCAAGCCGTGAAGGTGCTGCCGGGGTCGGAACGCACGGACGTCATGCGGAACCACACGGCCACGCACATGATGAACCTCGCCCTGCGCGAAGTGGTCGGCGAGCACATCGAGCAAAAGGGGTCGCTGGTCGATGCCGAGAAACTGCGGTTCGACTTTAGCCACGACAAGCCGTTGACGGCCGCCGAGATCGCCGAGGTCGAGGCCCACGTGAACCGGGACATCCGCGAGGACTTGCCGGTGTCCGCAACCGTGGTGCCGTTGGCCGAGGCCAAGAAACTCCCCGGCGTGCGGGCCATGTTCGGCGAGAAGTACCCCGACCCGGTGCGCGTCATCGCCATCGGCACGAGTGACTTGAAGAACGCCGACGACGGCATGTCGATCGAGTTCTGCGGCGGCACGCACCTGAGCCGGACGAGCCAGGCGGGGTTGTTCAAGATCGTCGCCCAGGAGAACGTCAGCAAGGGCGTCCGCCGGCTGACGGCCGTCACGGGCCGCAAGGCCTTCGACCACGTTCAGGAAATGTCCGGCGTGTTGGGCGAATTGACCGCCAAACTCAACTGCCCCGTGGAAGACTTGCCCAAGCGGCTCGACGCCCTGCAAGAAGATGTGAAGAAACTCCAGAAGCAAATCCAGAAGGGGGCGAGCGGCGATTTGAACTCCGTCGGCGACGCCCTGCTCGCCAAGGCCGCTGAGGTGAAGGGCGTGAAACTCGTCGTCGGCGAAGACCCCGGCGGCCCCGTCGAAGCCCTGCGGACGCAGATGGACCGCCTGCGGCAAAAAGCCGGGTCAGCCGTCATCGTCCTGGGCTGGAAGAACGAGGACAACACCGCCGGCCTGATGGTCGGTGTCTCGGACGACGTGATCAAAAAAGGCGTCAAGTCCGGCGACGTGATCAAGCCCGCCGCCGAGGTCATGGGCGGCAAAGGCGGCGGCCCGCCCCACCTGGCGACCGCCGGCGGCAAAGACGGCGGCAAACTGGCCGACGCGCTAGCGAAGGCGACGGACGTGGCGACGGGGTTACTGCAAAAGTAAAACCGCCGAGACGACAAGACCGATGGAACCGCCAAGGCGCCAAGACGCCAA
>JAYUGD010001135.1:0-2965 GCA_043767785.1 Zavarzinella sp.
GGGGGCTGACGCCCCCCGCTCGCCTTGGTTTTTGACAATGGTCACGGGCTTGGCCGGCTTCGGCCGGACGTAGTTGGCCCCGCAGATCGGGACCGTCAAACCCGGCTTGGCCGTTGAAATCGGGTATGTTTGGCCGGCTTCCCATGCCGAGAGATTGACCGCGTGGCCACGGGCCGCGAGCCGGGCCAAGGCGTTTGCCAAGTCCCACAAGCCGGGCTTGCGGCCGTTGGAGGCGTCCGCGGCGAAGCATTCGACGGCGGCGTCCTTGTCCAAAATCGCGGCGGCCAATTTCGTCAGCACATGGCCGGGGCCGACTTCCAGGAATGTCGTCACCCCGTGTCGGCGCATCGCTTCGATTTGCCGCACGAAGTCCACCGGCTCGGACAGTTGCGCGGCGAGTTGGTCGCGCATCTCCGCGTGAGCGGCGGGGTAGGGTTGGCCGTCCCGGTTGCCGAAGACTGGCGCTTTCGGTGAGTGGAACCGGGCCGAGTCCAGCGCTTGGCGAAACGGCTGACTCGCGGAGGCGACCAGCGAGCTGTGAAACGCCGCGGCCACCGGCAGGCGCGTGAAGCGGAGGCCGCGGCGCTGGCAGACTTCCTCGGCCCGGGCGACCTCGGCCGTCGGGCCGGACAGTACGCCTTGCGTCGGCGAGTTGCGGTTGGCGAAGACCAAGTTCACCCCGCCGTCCCGCCGCATCGCTTCGATGTCCGCGAGCGGGGCGTGGACGGCCAACATGCCGCCCGCGTCGCGGCCCTTAAACGCGGCCATGAGCCGGCCACGCTCAGTTGAAATGCGGTTGAACGTTTCGGCGTCATACGCCCCGGCGGCCCAGAGGGCGGTCAGTTCGCCATAGCTGTGGCCGGCAAAAGCGTCGGCGCTGACGCCGAACGATTTCAGCGTGCCCCACATCCCGGCGGAGACAGCCCCGATGGCGGGCTGCGCCACGTCCGTCGCCCGCAGGCGGGTTTCCTGTTCGGCCCGTTGCTCCGGCGTGAACGGAGAGTGCGGGTAAATGGCCTCCGCGAGGCGGTCGGCGTACTCGCGGTCTTTGTCCGCGAGGGTCAAGGCGTCCAGCATTTCGGGGAAGGTGCAGGCCGCGTCCCGCAACATGCCGGCGTACTGCGACCCTTGGCCGGGGAACAACACGCCGAGTTTGCCGCTCGCCGGGCCGACGCCGTAATAAACGCCTTCGGGGAGTGACCACCCCTTGGCCGAGTCGGTCTTCAGTTTGACCTTTGCTGAGTCGATCCGCTTGGCGATGTCTTCGCCGTGTCGGACGACCAAGATCAGCCGATGCGAGTGATCGGCTTGGAAGCGCGGTCGAGAATCGGCGGCGAATCGGCAGAAGTCGCCCCACGACGTGTCGGCGGGCACGGCGGCCAACTGCTTCTCGATGTCGCCAGCCGTCGTCGCCGACACGCAAAGTAACTGTGTGCGCCCGTCCCAGTCGGCGGATTTCTTCTTCGCGGAGTGCTCTTCGAGGACCGCGTGGAAATTGCTCCCGCCGAAGCCGAAGGCGCTCAGGCCCGCCCGGCGCGGGTGTTCGGCCCGCGGTAGCCACGGGCGTTTTTCCAGGTTGACATACAGGGGCGATTTGCCGGGCTGCAACGGCTCGACCGGGTTCTTCACCTTGAGCGTCGGCGGCAGCACCTTGTGATAGAGCGACAGGGCCGCCTTAATGAGGCCCGCCGCCCCGGCCGCCGCCTTCGTGTGGCCGATCATGGACTTCACGGAGCCGACCGCGCACCACGTCCCGTCTCGCCGCGTCTGGTTGAACACCTCGGCGAGGGCCGTCGCCTCGACCGTGTCTCCGACCTTGGTGCCGGTGCCGTGCGCTTCGACGAGTTCGACCGTCGCCGGGGAAATTTCGGCCTGCCGGTAGGCGTTGCGCAGGCAGCGCACCTGCCCCTCGGCCGAGGGGGCGTACACCGCGTTCCCCTTGCCGTCGCTGGACGTGCCGATGGCCTTGATGACGGCGTACACGCGGTCCTTGTCCCGCTCCGCGTCTTCGAGGCGCTTGAGGACGACCATGCCCAAGCCTTCGCCCAGGATCGTGCCGTCGCTGTCCGCGTCGAAGGGCTTCGCGTCCCCGGTCTTCGAGAGGGCCGGGGTCTTGCTGAAGCACATGTACATGAAGATGTCGTTGAACGTGTCGGCCCCGCCGGTCACGGCCATGTCGCACTTGCCGGCCGCCAGTTCCAGCCCGGCCAAGTGGACGGCGCTCAGCGAGCTGGCGCACGCCGCGTCCACCACGCAGTTCGTCCCGCCGAGGTCGAGCTTGTTGGCGATGCGGCCGGCGACGACGTTCCCCAACAGGCCGGGGAATGAGTTTTCTTGCCACGGGACGTAAGAGTCGGAAATGTCCTGCACCACGCGGTCGGCGGTTTCCTTGTCCACGCCGTGGGCCGCCAAGGCTCTACGCCATTTCGGGTGGCCGAGGCGCGCCCCGAGGGGGATCACCAGTTCCAAGGTGCCCGTCACGCCGAGGATCACGCTGACGCGGTTCTTGTCGTACTTCTTGTCACCGGCGCCGTACCCGGCGTCGGCCAAGGCTTGGCGGGCGGCGACTAGGCCCAATAGTTGCGCCGTGTCCGTGGCTTCGAGGTCCACGGGGGAGATGCCGAACTCCAGCGGGTTGAAGTCGTACGGGTCGAGGAACGCCCCGCGGGCGGCGTAGGTCATGTCCGGCGCCTTCGGGTCCGCGTCGAAGTAGTCTTCCGGCTTCCAGTGCGTGGCCGGCACGGGGCCGACGGCGTCTTCGCCGTGCTTGACGTTCGCCCAGAAGGCGCGATGCCCGTCGGCGCGCGGGAACAGGCAGCCGATCCCCACGATTGCCAGCGGAACATTCTCGAAAGCCATATGCCCAGCGCCTCTCTTCAAAACGGATCGACCAAAACTCTCTCGTTGGCGGGTGCCGGTCGTTTACCTCACCCCCCGGCCCCCTCTCCGAAGCGGAGAGGGGGAG
>JAYUGD010001136.1:0-8281 GCA_043767785.1 Zavarzinella sp.
ACGTTCGGCCACGCCCTCCGGTCCATCCTGCGGCACGACCCGGACGTGATCCTGATCGGCGAAATGCGGGACATGGAAACGTCCGAGGCGGCGATCCAGGCGTCCCTGACGGGCCACATGGTGTTCAGCACGCTGCACACGAACGACGCCCCGAGCGCATTTACCCGGCTCATCGACATCGGCGTCGAGCCGTTCCTCGTCGCCAGCACCGTCGAGGGCGTGATGGCCCAGCGGCTCGTGCGGACGATCTGCAAGGACTGCAAGACCGAGTTCGTGCCGGAAGCCAACGAGCTGCCCATCGACTTCCCGCACCGCGACCGCTTCCCCGGCTTCGAGGGCCAAGCGCCGCCGCAAGCCGCGAAGTTGCAACACACTATTCAACAGATGCTCTCGCCCAACGAGCCGTTCACCGCCCGGCCGACGTTGCACAAGGGCGTGGGCTGCCGGGCCTGCCGGCAGTCCGGCTACCGCGGCCGCACGGGCATCCACGAACTGCTCATCAATACGGACGCGCTCAAGGAACTCATCGTCCAACGCGCCAACGCCGGCCTGATCCGCCACGAGGCCCTGAAGGCCGGAATGCTCACCTTGCGGCAAGACGGCTGGCTGAAAGTGTTGAACGGCACCACGACGTTGGACGAAGTCGCCAGGACGACCGCCGGTGACGTTTTGGGATGACGGTTTTTGGCAGATTGGTTTTTGACCCCGGATGGGGTCACAGACGGTAGCCCCGGGTCGCGCTTCGCGCACCCGGGGTCACGGACGCACGCCAAATTCGGTTCGACCCCGGAGGGGTCGCAGAACGAGGTTGCACGCCTTCTGCGACCCCTCCGGGGTCGAAAGAGATGGGTCGCGGGGTTCCCCGTACCCCGGGTGCGCCGAAGCGGCGACCCGGGGCTAATGGCTGCGACCCCGTCCGGGGTCGGAAGACAAAATGCGGCCGGCTCGCCAAGACAGGATCAAGAGAACACATGCCTGATTTCACATACGAAGCGATGGGCCGGGCTGGGGACCGCAGCACGGGCGTGCTGACGGCGACCAGCGAGCGCGAGGCGGCCATGATGCTCGACTCGCGCGGGCTGTTCCCGGTGCGGATCGGCGCCGTCAAAGTGCGCGGGGCGTCCGGCGGCGGCGGCAAGCGGGTCAAGGGGCGGGTGGTCAGCGCCTTCTACGCGCAACTCGCGGACTTGCTGCAGTCCGGCGTGCCGCTGTTGAAAGCCCTCGACATCCTGGAGAAGCAGGGGGGCAACCCGCACCTGTCGTTCGCCATCCGCGAAGTGCGGGCCAAGGTCGCGGACGGGACCACGCTGGCCGACGCCATGCGGCCGTTCCCCAAGGTGTTCAACGAACTGTCCGTCAGCATGGTGCGGGCCGGGCAGGAGGGGGGCTTCCTCGAAGACGTGCTGCGCCGCATCGCGGACTTCACCGAGCACTCGGAAGACCTCAAGTCGGAAGTCCTCGGCTCGATGGCCTACCCCGTGCTGCTCGGCGGCGTCGGGTTCGTCATCCTCAACGTGCTGGTGATCTTCTTCGTCCCCAAGTTCGAGCCGATCTTCGAGAAGCTGGCCAAGAAGGGGGAGCTGCCGTCCCTCACGACGTTCATCATCGGCCTCAGCCACTTCCTCCAGACGCACTGGTGGTGGCTGGGCGGCCTGACGCTCATCGCGTTCTTTGCGTTTCGCAACTGGAAGAAGAGTGACGCCGGCCGGATCGCGTTCGACCGGATGAAACTGCGGACGCCGGTGGTCGGCAAGCTGGTGCTGTCCCTCGCCCTCGGGCGGTTCACGCGCATCTTGGGGACGCTGTTGGCCAACGGCATCCCGATCCTGCGGTCCCTGCAAATCGCCAAGGACTCGACCGGCAACAAGGTGTTGGCCCACGCCATCGAGGAGTCGGTCGAACACATCACGGCCGGGCAAAAGCTGGCCGCCCCGCTGCGGCGGTGCAAGTACTTCCCGTCGGACGTGGTGGAGATGATCGCCGTGGCTGAGGAGAGCAACAGCCTCGACAAGGTGCTGGTGGACATCGCCAACGCCTTGGAGAAGCGGTCGAGCCGCCAGTTAAAACTGTTCGTGAAACTCCTCGAACCCGTGATGCTGCTGGTGATGGCCGCCATCACCCTCGTCGTCGTCGCCGGCCTGCTGCTCCCCGTGTTCAAGATGGGGTCGGCGGTGGGGTGAGGGCAATGATCGATTTTCACCCGAAGATCGAGTCAGTCAGCGTGCCGGCGCTGTCGGCAAACGTGTCCTGTTCGATCCCGAGCTTGTGGAGAATGCCGAGGTGCAAGTTCGACATCCGCGTCTCACCCTTGCGCCAGTTGAGGCCGTGCTTCAGGCCCATGTTCGTGCCGCCGGCGACGAGCGTCGGCAGGTTGCGGGGGGTGTGCGTCGTGCTGGCGCCGCTGCCGAAGAGGACGACCGTGTTGTCCAGGACCGTCCCGGCGCGGTCCGTGTACTCGGTCAGCCGCTTGAGGAAGTGGGCGATTTGCTGGCTCAGGAACAAGTCGTACTTGGCGAAGCCGAGTTGCCCGGCCTTGTCCTCGGCGTGCGAGAGTGAATGGTGCGTCTTTCCCAAGCCGAGCTTGATCGGGAACGTGTCGCTGATCCCCATGCCGTCCTCGCGGTTCAGCATGAACGTCACCGAGCGGGTGATGTCGGCGTCGAACGCCAAGGCGATGAGGTCGAACATGGTCCGGTAAAACTCGGCCGGCTCCCCCTCGGAGGTCGCGGCCAGGTTCAGGCGCGTGTGGTCCTGCTTTTTCAGGGGGACGTCGATCCACCGCTCGGACGCGATCAGCCGGGCCTCCACTTCGTTCAGCGACGTGAGGTACTGGTCCATCCGCTCGCGGTCCGACTTGCCGAGCTGTTGATTGAACGCCTTCGCGCTCTCGCCGACGGCGTCAACGAGTTTGATGCGCCGCTTCAACTGGTCGCGCTCCGCTTGCACCGAGTCGCGGTCGGCGCGGAACAGGCGGTTGAAGATGCGGCGCGGGTTGTTCTCGGCGGGGATCGGCCGGCCGTCGAGGCTGTACGAAATCGTGCCGGTGCGCGAGAGCATCCCGGTGCCGGCGTCGATGGACAGCACCAGCGACGGCTGGCGGCAGTGCTGCTTGGTGTAGTGGGCGATCACCTGGTCGAGGCCGGCCGTGTTGTACGTGCCCGGCTTCGGGTTGTGCAGCGGCGCCCCGGTCAGCCACATGTCCGAGCAGACGTGCGGGTCGGCCTTCGGCCCGCTCGGGTGGTACAGGCCCCCGAGGAAGCTCAACTGCTTGCGGAACGGGCTGAGCGGCTCCGTCGATTTGCCGAAGACGAACGGCTTGTCCTTCTCCGCGGCCGGGAACCAGTTCCACTCGCCGATGCCGTGTTCCGCGCGCGGCAGGGACATGCCGTTGGCCGTGTACAGGGCGCAGAAGCGGCGCGGGATCCTCTGGGTGACTTCGGCGCCCATCGCGTCGAGCACGGGCAGGGCGAGCGCCACGCCGCCGGCGCCTTTCAGGAAGGCCCGGCGGTCCAAACGGGGTGAAGTGTGAATGGGAGTCTCCAAGGCGGGAAGGTTCGGCTGGGTCTACTTCTCAAGGAATATCGGGCTGGCCACGACGAAGCGGATCATGTCCTGCATCCGGTACCCGTCGGCCTTCAAGGTCGTGCCCTGCTTGCGGAGGTAGTCCAACTCGTTGTAGGTCATGGTCCGGCCGCAGGCGTAGGTGGCCAAGTGCGTCAGCACGCTGAAGGCCACTTGGTCAATTCGGTCCGCGGCGAGGTGCTTTTTCAAATCGGTGAACCCGTTGACGGTGGCCTTGTCCGGCAGGATTGACTTGGCGTCGATCTTAGCGGTTTTGAACCGGCCGCCCGCGTCGAACTCCTCGAAGGGCACGCCCCACGGGTCGATCTTGGCGTGGCACTGCACGCAGCCCTTCTGGCTGCGGTGTTGTTCGAGGCGGGCGCGGAGCGTCAGGTTCTTCTGAGTTTCCTTCAGGGCGGGCACGTTCGGCGGCGGGTCGTCCGGCGGCTCGGCGATGATGCGGCGGGCCAGCCAGGCGCCGCGCTTGATCGGGTTCGACTCGCGGCCGTCCGACAGCCCGGCGAGGATCGCGGCCTGCGAGAGCAGCCCGCCCAACTCGGGCCGGCCGGGCCGGACCGGGACGAACTCGAACCCGCGGTCGGGTTTGCCGGCCAAGTCGTAATACCCGGCCGTCACGTCGTTCGCCAGCACGAAGTCCGAGTCGATCAGGTATTTGACGGGCAAATTGTTCCGGACCATGTGGCGCAGGTATTCGACCGGCTCCCGCCGGAGTTGGGCGCGCGTGTCGCGCGTCAGTTTCGGGAACTGCTTGCGGTCCGGTTCGAGCGTTTGGAACTTGTCCAGCGCCAGCCATTGCGCGGCGAACTCGTCCACGAACAGGGAGAATCGCGGGTCGGCGACCAGGCGGGCTACTTCCGCGTCCAAATTCTTGCGCAGGTCGCCGGCCGCGGCCAGCTTCAACGTGGCGGCGTCCGGCGGGCCGTTCCACAGGAAGTACGACAGCTTGGAGGCCAACTCGGCGGCGTCGAGCGGCTCCGCGGCGGGCGTGCGGCTGTTCTCGACTAAGAACAGGAATTGTGGAGACGTCAGCACGACCAACAGCGCGTCCTTGACGCTGTCCCGGAAGTCCCGGCCCGCCTTGGCGGAGGCGTCAAACACGGCCATCAAAGCCGCTTCTTCCGGCGCGGTGACGGGCCGGCGGTACGCCCGCGTTGCGAAGGTGCGGATGATCTGGCGCGAGTAGGCCGGGGCGTCGTCCTTGCGGTCGGAGTCGATGAAGATGTTGCGGTGCGCCGGCGGCGGCCACGTCTCGAAATACGGCCCTTCAAATTCCACCGACTTAATCAGGAGCCGCGGCATGTCGTGGCCGTGGGTGTACTCGCTGCGGACGCCGATCTCGCGGACGCCCGCCAGGTAGTTCACGTTGTCCTTCTCGACGTCCGGGTTCGGGAAGTTCCGGATCGACCCTTCAAAAACGAACCGCGTCAACTTGCCGTTCGCCACCGCTTGGGGCGAGCCGACGGGGGCGAGCGTGCTGCCGCAATCGCGGCGGAAGCCCATGTGGACGCCGACCAGCGGCGTCCGCTTTTCGAAGTCTGCGAATCGCTTGGCCGTCTCGTGCGTGTCGGCCAGCGGGGTAAAGACGATTTTTCCCAGCCCGCCACCCGCTTGGACTTTGATTGGCAGCGCCCCGGTCGGAAGGCGAACAACGAGGAACGCCGGTTGCTGGAGCGTGCCGGTGAATTCCCGGTCCCCGAGGGTCAACGTCAACTCAGGCGACTTCGCGCGGGGCTTCGCCGCGGGCTGTTTGCCGGGTTCGACCGGGGCCTTGGCCTCCGGCGCGTGGACATCCACCTGATAGACACCGGCCGCCGGGATCGTCACCGTGGTTGCCGTGTTCGGGTCGCGGGAGGTTACGGCCGCGGCGCCGTCGGGCGGTTGGAAGGCCGCTCCCGCGTCGAGCAGCAAGCCGTCGTCGTACTTCGCGGCGGTCACCGTCACGCGAAAGCGGCCGTGGTCGGGGAGTTCACGCAGGGCGATCTTGAAATTCGCCTTGGGGCCGTAGGTGCTCTCCACGCCAAAGATCTCGGCGCTGGGGATCGCCGGCCGCAGCAGCAACCCGTGCGGGACGGCGGAATACGCCTGCCCCTTCGGGTAGCCGTGCGCGCCGCGCATGCACGCGAAGACGGCGTGGGAGATGCTGTCGTAGTCGCGCCAGCCGCGGACCGTGTCGTTCCCCTGATACCCCTCGATGTAGCGGTACTTCGTCCGCATCGCGAACGGCGTGAAGTCGAACGGCTTGGCCGGCTTCGGCTCGCTGATTAGAAAATCCGCGTTCTTCAACAGGAGGCTGTCCGCCCCGAGGATGAGGTGTTCCGGCGACGGCTTCGGGTTAACGCCTGCCCCCAGATCGATGCGGAAACTCTGAATGGTCGGCTTACTGTTCGGATCGACAATTGAGCGGTTCAACGCCTTCTCGGCGATCTCGAAATAGGCTTCGAGCAGCAGCGGCGAGAGTTGCAGCGTGGACTGGTTGTTGACGAAGCCGTCCTTCGACACGGCGTCCGGGGGGAGGATGTCCGTCAGATTCTCGTCCAGCAGCAGCAATTCGCGGAGCGTGTTCCGGTACTGGGCGACCGTGAGCCGCCGCACGCCGCCGTTCTTGGGTGTCGGACGGGACCGCGCCGCGTCCAGGGCTTGCGAGACCCACTCGACCATGTGCCGGCGTTCTTCCTTGGTCGGCTGCTTCTCGCCTTCCGGCGGCATCGCCCCGCCGTCGATCTCCTTGCGCAATTCTTCCCACAGTTTCCGGTGCTTGTCGTCGAGCGAGGCGTCCAAGTGGTCCACGCGGATGCCGGACGACAACTTCTCGGCGTTGTGGCACCGCTCGCAATACTGCTGGAGAAACGGCTGGACGTGATCGCGAAACGACGCATCCAACGTCCGCGGCTCGGCCGACGCCGGAAGCGCGCCGAACACTACTGTAATGGCCAAGCACATCAGCCGCATGGACCCGTCCCTTTCGCGACTCAATTCACCGATGTAGCATACCGCACTTCCCCGCCGACGGGGTACTCTTATCTCCGCACTTCGAGCGGAGTTCAGATTGGTATCGCGTCGGCGAGCGGGTTGACGTCGCTTACCTCACCCCCGGCCCCCTCTCCGAAGCGGAGAGGGGGAGCAAGTGGGCGGCAGCGTCTTCCTGTAGGGCGGCCGTTCCCCCTCTCCGCTTCGGAGAGGGGGTTAGGGGGTGAGGTAATCGGCCGGCGCCCGCGCCATGCCGCCACACCTACCCGAACTCCGCTCTTGGCAAAAGTCCTCGCCCGAGTCACGGGCGGCAGGGCGTGCGCTGAAAGGCGTCGCTTCGCTGCCGCGGCTGTGGCCGGCGTTGTCTATGGATGTCACAGCGGACCGCCCGCAACACTCCTCGGCTGTCCGTCTCGGCTTATAGAGGGCCGAGAGACGGGCCTGAATTACCGAAAGCAGGAGACGACGCATGTTTGAGTTTCTCACGCCGAACCCGGCCGTGTCGCTGTTGAAAGAGGACCACGTCAAGGTCAAGGAGCTGTTCGACCAGTTCGAAAAGGCCAAGAGCCGGCCGGCGAAAATGAAACTGGTCCGCGCGGCCCTCATCGAACTGAAGGTCCACGCCGCCATCGAGGAAGAACTTTTCTACCCGGCCGTCCGCGGCCCCGTCGGCAAGGAGATCATGAACGAGGCCGACGAAGAGCACCACGTGGCGAAACTCCTGATCGCGGAACTCGACTTGATGGACGGGTCGGAAAGCCACTTCGACGCGAAGTTCACGGTGCTGGCCGAGAACGTCCGCCACCACATCAAGGAGGAAGAGGACGAGATGCTCCCGAAGGCCAAGGGCGTGAAAGTCGACTTCGCGGCGCTCGCCGAAAAAATGTCCCAGCGAAAGGAGCGCCTCCTCGCGACCGGCGTGCCCCCGGCCGGCGAAGACGTGATGGCGAAGGCCGGCCGCGGCAAGGGCGACTCTTCCGCGCGGGCCGCGAAGCGGAAGTTTCCGAAACTGCCGAAGCGCGGGTAGAGCCGTTTCAATTTCCGTGTGGCGAGTCAACGCCCGGTAACGCCCATGGACGGCCGTCCATGGGCTTCGCCCCCGGCGGCGGTGTCCTCAGAAATTCATCGCGTTGAGGGGCAGGGTGGGGTCGTCGGCCACGTTGATCCAGATGTGGACGTGCGGGTGGCCGCGGAAGTACCAGACGAACGACGGCCCCTCCACGCGCCAGTTGTCCCACTCGCCGTCGTTGCCGATGTCGCCGTCCTTGTAGAACGTCAGCCGGCACTTGTCGAGGCCGCCCTGCTTCTTGAGGCACTCCATCACCTTGTCCCGGTCTTCCGTGCGGTACGGTTCGAGCAGGCTGGTCAGCGTCTTTTGGACGGCTTCCTTCTGGTCGCCCGACATTTCCGAGCACGGCAGACCGTCCAACTTTGGGTCATTGCCGCGGAAGGGGACGGCGAACTCGTCCTTCGGCCGAAGGGCGACGAGGGCGGTCTTCTGCTGTTTGCCGTCGAGGATCGTGTAGACCTTGTTGGCCTGCTCGGCCTGATGCCAGAAGATGTTGCCGGGGTGGTGAACTTTCTCGGTGTACCCGGAGGCGGCGTGGCCGTGGAAGATCGGCCCGCCGAGGGCGACGTGGGACGCGCTGTTGCCGTCCGCGCGGATCGTCATGTGCCGGCCGGTCATGGCGAACTGGAACTGGTCTGTCCCCGGCTTGCCGAAGATCGCGCA
>JAYUGD010001137.1:0-2963 GCA_043767785.1 Zavarzinella sp.
AGCCGATCCCCGACCCGCAAGAGCATGACCAGACCTACCACGTGATGTCGCGCAAGGTGTCCGTTTCCTCGGTCCGACCCTTCGGTACAGAGGGCGAAAGCCGTACGCTTTAGCGGCCGGGGTCGCGATCCGTTTGCCTGTTGGGCGCGCTGTGTCGGCAAATTTTTACGAGTAGCTTTCTGCGAATGAGGGAACCGATCTCCGCTCCGGCATCCGCCTACGCTCCGTCGGTCCCCTCCCCTGCTCCGCTCCTGTTCCTCACTTGATCTGAACCTGACCAACGAAACTAGGGAACTAAGGCGAGTCGGAATCCGATGCGGATGCTGTGGCCCGCCGGGTTGTCCCTGTGGCGGAACGCCGACCGGCAGGTCTTGGCGTTGTCGTCCCAAGCACCGCCCCGCCACACCCGCTCCGACCCACCAGTAGCGTACAAATTTTCACACCACTCCCGGACGTTCCCACTCATGTCACACAGTCCCCAAGGGTGTGGAGCGATCTCGTCGTAAAGCCCAACTTCCGTTGTTTTCTTTTTATAATACCCTTTGGTCTTAGTACCGTAAGGGGAATTCCCGTCGCAGTTCGCCTTGTCACCGTTCAGGACATCGCCCCAGTAGAACGCTTGCGTGTTCCCCTTCCCGCCGCGGCACGCATACTCCCACTCGTCCTCGTGCGGTAATTTCACTTTCATTCGCTTCACCGCACATTTCCCGATGAACTTCTGGCATTCCTCCCAACTCACTTCCTCCACAGGCAGGCTCGGGCCTTTGAAATGACACGGGTTGTTCCCCATCACTCCTTCCCACACCGCTTGCGTCACTTCATACTTCCCAAGCCAAAATCCCTTCGTCGCGAAGGGGTGTTCCGGCTCGTCATCGAATGGGCCCTTTTCCCCGATGGGCGACCCCAGCGTCGCCTTCCCCGCCGGTATCCAGCAGAACTTCATCTTCACGTCGTTGGCGATCTCGAACTCCCGCTCCTCCCCCGCTTTAGGTTCGGATGTGCGCCCGGCCTCCGTCGCCTCTCGCTTCTTGCGTTCTTCTTGGGCCAACCGTTCAACCGCGACGCGAGACATCTCGGCCGCCTCGCGGTCCAGTCGCTCCCGGTTGGTCCGCTCCGTCGGGTCAAGCGCGGCCAACGCATGGGCAATTGACGCGAACCCTGCGTGACGCCGGGCTGGGTCGCGCACGACGCACTTTTCCAACAGCCTTTTCAGTGGCTCGCGCGGCTCGACGGCGATCTCGTCCCAATCGTCCGTCACCGGCTCGGTCGTCCCGAGCAGGGCTTCCAACATCGTCTTGCCGAAGCTGTACACGTCCGACTTGGGGCCGACCTCGGCCCGGACCAAGCCCTTTTGCTCGGGACTGGCGTACTCCAGCGTGCCGGCGAAACTCTGGTCCCGCCGGGTCCGTTGCGGGAGGGAGGTGCTGATGCTCGCCTGCGCGGCCGCGAAGCGGACGGCCAGCCCGAAGTCGATCACGCGCACGTCCCACCGCCCGCCGGCAGGGAGGACGAGAATGTTCCCCGGCTTCAGATCGCGGTGCAGGACGTTCGAGGCGT
The DNA here is from genome assembly GCA_043767785.1 of Zavarzinella sp. GTDB lineage: Bacteria > Planctomycetota > Planctomycetia > Gemmatales > Gemmataceae > Zavarzinella. Next base: position 1,558 of record JAYUGD010001137.1, read on the forward strand.
GGGCCGCCGCCATCGCCTCGGCCACCTGGCGGGCGACCGCCACGAAGTCCTTGACCGACAGCCGGCCGTGTTTTTTCAAGTGGGCGGCGAGGCTGACACCGGGGAAGTAGTCCATCACCAGATAGGGCCGACTCTCGGCCGCGTCGGCGTATTCCCAGAGCAGCGCTTTCACGAAGCCGGGCGCCGCCAGTTCGGAGAGCGTGTGGGCCTCGGCGAACACGTCGTTCACGTCCCGGCCCAAGTCGGCCGCGTGGAACGTCTTGACCGCGACCTCGCGGCCCTTGGCCAACCGCTGCCGGCACCGGATCACCGTGCCGAACCCGCCGGCCCCGATGATGGTGATGGGTTCGTACCGGTTCAGCGGGAACGGGGAAAACCGGGCCGGGTCCAACTCGGCGGCCCGTACCAGCGCCGAGAGGGCGTCGGCCCACTTCTCTTGTTCGCAGGCGTCCCGGTATGTTTTGAATTCGGCCTCTGCCTTAGTCGCCCGGTCCGTGGCGGCCATCGCGGCCGCTTTATGGGCCGCTTGGGCGTCCCCGAACATCCCGCCGGCTGCCAGCGCGTCCCCGAGCTTTGACCAGTCGGCCGACCCGAGCAACCCCGGCGGCAGTTTTCGCAGTTCGTCGCGCCACTGCCGCAGTTGCGCCAACTCGCGCTCGTTCGAGACACTCACCTTGAGCGGGTCGGTGGTCCGAGTCGTCACGTCAAACTTGCCGATGAACTGATCGAGTTTACCGCGGATGTCGTCCAACTTCGCGCCGGTGCCGGCGAATCCCGCATCCACCTTGTTGCCGAGAGCGGCAAACGACTTCTCCAAGGCGTCGAACAGCACGTCGAGTTGATCGAGGATTCCGGCCGTGCGGTGGTCGAGCAATGCGAGGCCGTGTTCTTGGCGCTCGCTAATCTGCCGCAAGTAATCGAACGATAATCCGTGGGCGAGTTCGGCGTTGGTCTCGATTTCCCGTCGGAAGAAGAAAGCAAATGCGGCGGCCAAGAGGGGCGTGCCGCCGGGCGGGGCGGCGGAGAGCAGGGCGGCCAAATGCGGGGCCTCGGCCCGGATGGCTTCCGCGGTTTCCCGCACGGCTTGATGGGCGGCGACCGTCAACCCGGCCGGGTCGCTGTGCCGTTCCATTGAGGCGGCTCGGCGGGCCAAGTCGGCGGCCGGAATGGTGGCGACGGCGAAGCGGCCGGCTTTTCGCAGCCGGCTCCATTCTTTCGTCGCCTCCTCGCGGTTGGCGGGGCGGGCGTGTTCCAACCCGGTCGGCGTTTGGTCAAGGAACTTCTTGATCTGGTCCCGGACGCCTTTCACGTCGGCGTCGCGGAACACGTCGCGCACGCGGTCGAACAGACCGTCGCCGGCCAAGGCCAAGCCGACGGCTTCCCACGCCCGGTCGTTCGCCTTGGCC
>JAYUGD010001138.1:0-2960 GCA_043767785.1 Zavarzinella sp.
AATTTCAATCGCCGGTCCTTCCTCCGCGTCGGCGGCCTGACCGGGCTGTCCCTCTCGCTCGCGGACGTGTTGCGGGCGGAGCGGAAGTTGCCGGCGGGGAAGTCGAAGCACCGGGCCAAGTCGGTGATCCTGGTGTACCTCGGCGGCGGGATGTCGCACCACGATACGTTTGACCTCAAGCCGGAGCAGCCGGCCGAGATTCGCGGCAAGTACAAGCCCATCGACTCGAACGTGCCGGGGTTGCAGGTCGGCGAGTTGCTGCCACTGATGGCGAAGGCGATGGACAAGGTCGCCCTCGTGCGGTCCGGGTCGCACAACAACGACCACCACGAGACGGCCACCAACTGGGTGATGTCCGGCCGGTTCGGCTCGGCCTTCGGGGACTACCCGGCCATCGGGGCCGTCGTCGCCCACGAGACCGGCTTCACCGGGACGCTGCCGCCGTACGTCTCGGTGCCGCGCAACCCGTCGTTCACATGGGAACTCGGCAAGAGTGCTTACCTCGGGGGGCGGTTCGAGGCGTTCAAGGCCGGCGACCCGAACGACAAGCAGTTCAAGGTGCAAGACGTGTCCCCGGCCGACGCGATGACCGACCGCAAGGTCGAGCGCCGGGGCAAGTTGCTCGACGCCGTGGACGGCCTCGCCCGCAAGGTGCAGGCCAACGACCAGATCAACACCTACGACGAGTTCCGGCAGCGGGCCTCCGCGATGGTCCTCTCCGGCGAGGCCCGCCGGGCGTTCGCCGTCGACGAGGAAAGCGAAAAGCTCCGCGACCGCTACGGCCGCACGACGTTCGGCCAAAGTTGTTTGCTGGCCCGCCGGCTTGTCGAATCCGGCGTGCGGTTCGTGACCGTCAACTACGGCGGCTGGGACCACCACGCCAAAATCTTCGACTCGCTGGACAAGAAGCTCCCCGAGTTCGACCGCGGCTTCTCCTCGCTCGTCACCGACCTGACGGAGCGCGGCCTGATGGCCGACACGCTGGTCGTGTGCATGGGCGAGTTCGGCCGGTCGCCGAAGGTCAACAAGGACGCCGGCCGCGACCACTGGGGCCAAGCCGCCTCGCTGCTGTTCGCCGGCGCCCAAGTCAGGCCCGGCAACGTTGTCGGCTCCACGGACAAGCAAGGCGGCTTCGCCACGAAACGCCCCGTCTCCCCGGCCGACGTGGCGTACACCATCCTCGACTCGCTGGGCATCGACCCCCGCAAGCAATTGGTGACGCCGGATGGGCGGCCTATTGAGATTCTGGACCAAGGGGAGTTGGTGAAGGAGTTGTTTTAAGCCGTGTGACGAAGCGGCGTTTGTTTAGCCGCGACGCGACGCTTCGGAGTGGAGCGAGGGCCGGCCACTGGAAAAAAGTAATCCGCAGATCAATCGGATGAGCGCAGATAAAACCATCGACATTTGATTTTGATCTGCGCTCATCCGATCAATCTGCGGATCATGTATTTGGGTTCGATGTCCGCGCTCCACTCCGAAGCGTCGCGTCGCGGCTAAACGGGTTTTTCCAAAATGGCACGTCTCCTCGCCTTGCTCATCATCGCCACCCCCCTCTTCGCCCAACCCAAAGACAAGCCCAAAGACCCGCCGCCCAAGCCCCTGTTCGCCATCCAACTCACCATCGAGCCGGGCAAGCCGACGAAGCTCACGCTCCGCGGCGTGCGGCTCGACACGGTGACGGACATCCGCGTGCAGGAGCCGAAGTCATCGGGCAAAGTCGTTGGCAAGGGCCGCAAGGTCGGCGTCGGAAACAACCTGAGTGCCGACGTGGTGGGTGACTCGGAAATCGACGTGGAAGTCACCGTGCCGGCCGAAGTCGCTGGCGGGGTGTTGGCGATTTCGCTGATCGGCCCCGGCGGGGAGGGGAAGCCGTGCGTGGTCGCCATCGCGGACGACACGCCGGGTGTCGCGGAGAAGGAGCCGAACGACGGGTTCAAGGAGGCGATGCCGTTGACGGCCCCGGTGGTCGTCGCCGGCGGGTTCAAGCAGGCGCAGGACGTGGACGTGTACCGCATCGACGCGAAGGCCGGCGAGGAGTACGCGGTCTCGGCGCAGGCCAAGCGGCTCGGGTCGCCGGCCGAGGTGCTGCTGTCGCTGTACAACGCGGACAAGCGGGTGATCGCCACCGGAGAGGGCGCCGGCGAGAATCCGGACCCGACGCTCACGATCAAGATTCCCAAGGACGGCCCGTACTTCGTCAGCCTGTTGGAAGCGAACGACCAAGGGGGTAACATCTTCAATTACCGGCTCGTGGTGCGCAAGGTGAAGTGACGATGAAACCCATTCGCGTGAAAATCTGCGGTATCACCCGCCCCGAGGACGCGGTCGCGTGCGCCGCCGCCGGGGCCGACGCCGTCGGCATCAACTTCCACCCCGGCTCCCCGCGCTACGTGGACCCGAAGGACAGCCAACCGCTGCTGCGGGCCATCAACCCGCTGATGGCGGCCGTCGGCGTGTTCGTCGGCCTGCCCGTCAAGCAGATGACGGCGATGGCCGCCCAAATGGGCCTGCGCGGCATCCAGTACCACGGCGAGAGCCGCGACTTGGCCGACCCGTTCCCGTTCAGCCTGATCGCCGCCTTCCGCGTGAAGGACAGGAAGAGCCTCAGCGCCATCACGACGTATCTGGAAATGTGCCGGTCGTTCGGCTCCGTCCCCGCCGCGATACTGGTGGACGCTTTTGTCGAAGGCCAACACGGCGGCACCGGCAAGACCGCCCCGTGGGACATACTAGCCGACTTCAAACCCGGCGTGCCGTTGATCTTGGCCGGCGGGTTGACGCCGGAGAACGTGGGCGAGGCGATCAAGATCGTGAAGCCCGACGGCGTGGACGTGGCCAGCGGCGTCGAGAGTTTGCCGGGGAAGAAAGACCCGGCCCGCGTGCGACAGTTCGTGGCTAGCGCGCGGGAGGCGGCGGCGCGGCTCTGAATTGCGGATTGCGGATTGCGGATTGCGGATTGC
>JAYUGD010001139.1:0-2958 GCA_043767785.1 Zavarzinella sp.
GCATCGTCGCTTTTCGCTCCGCGAAAAGTTGGGCTTCCCGCCCGAATGGCCTGCCGCCCCAAGGGGAGGTCAAACTTTTCGCGGAGCGAAAAGCGACGATGCCCGCGGTCAGTTCTTCTTGGTCCCCGGCTTCTTCGCCGGGGCCTCCTTCTTGGCGGCGGGTTTGGCGGCCTTCTTCTTGGCGGCCGGCTTCTCCGCGACCGGCTCCGCGTCGGGCGCCGACTTGCCGATGGCGCTCGCCCCGGCGATGCCGCCGACGACGGCGCCGACCGCCGCCCCGACCGGGCCGAGCAGCGCCCCGGCCGCCGCCCCGCCGGCCGCCCCCAGCCCGGCCTTCAGCCCCTCGGTGGCCGGGTTCACCTTCTCGGACTTCGCCATGTCTTTCCCCTCGTTGCGGGCTCCGCTTAATCTCCAGCATAGGCGCGCCGGGCGCCAAGCTCACGGCTTTGGGTGAGCTTGCGTGGGGCCGCGCCACTTATGGCGGAGGAGATATCGCTCACGGCACCCATTCAGCCCGGATGAAGTACGGGCCGCCGAGGGCGTGATCCTCATGCGTGTGAACCATGCACCACGCGAAATCGGGCGGGCAGACGAAGAACTCCGCATTGTGAAACGCCCCCAACGGGACGAGCGGTCCGCGGCACTCGTACCCTCCCAGTTGGGAATATCTCGGGTCGATGGGAAGGCCATCGACTCGGGACAAGAACGGGACAATCAGGTACTGTGTGCATTCCGTCAGCGAGAACTCATGGTCCGCCCTCGCCCCGTGTCGTGCGCGGGGCCTCTTTCGGAACGCCGCGGCGTAGACCGTTCGCCAATGCTCTTCGGCTTGGGTCGTCGCGAAATCATCGAGTTGGCGCCACGCGACGCCGGACTGAGCGAGGTACTGCTGTAACTCGTTGCCGAATGTACTGTCAAATGATTTGGGGTAAGCGTTACTCCTGTTCAGGTTCAACTGATGGCGGGCACGGAACACGGCCTCCGCCGGTTTTCGCCCCAACGGGGCGGGCTTCCGCCCCGGGCTATTTTCCCCCGCCCCGTTGGGGCGAAAACTGGAATTCCCTTACTTCCCCGCTTCCGGCTTGCGCAACACCATCACGAAATTCCGGTTGTCCTTCGTGCTCGTGAAGTCGGCGGGGCGGGTCTTGCCTTCCTTGTCGTCGGACCAGGCCATCGTGACGCCGTCCTTGTCCACGCTGATGACGCCCAACACCTGCTTGCCGGCGTTCGGGCCGTCCTTGGGCGTCATGTCGATGGAGACCGGCTTCTGGGCCGGGTCCACCACCAGCGTGGCGGTTTTGTCCTCTTCCTTGCCGGCCTTGAGCGTCAGGGTGTTTCCCTTGATGATGACCGAAAATTCCTTGAGAAACTCGGCCGGCAGGTCCTGCCCGGCCTTCTTCATCGACGCGACCTTCCACGTCCCTTCCAGCCCGGCCAGATACTTCTTGGCCGCGTCGTCCTCGGCGTGGGCGGCGGCGGTCAGGCACAACACGGCCCCGAGCAACATTCCCGTTCGCATGGCATTTCCTTTTGAGTGAGAGAAATTCGTGTTCAGGGAAGTGTAGAAGGTTCGGCGCGGGAAATGACCAATGACCAATGACCAATGACCAATGACTAATCGAAATCAAAAGCGAGCCGAGGGCCGTGAGGCCCCGGGTGAGGGACCGCGCGCAACACCCGGCGGCTTACGCCGCTCGGCTCGCTTTTGATTTCGGTTGGTCATTGGTCATTGGTCACACCAACCCCGTCCGCTCGTCGTAGCCGAACATCAAATTGAAGTTCTGCACCGCCACGCCGCTCGCGCCGCGGACGAGGTTGTCGAGGGCCGCCAGCACGATCACCTTGTTCTTCACGACTTTGACCGTCACGTCCAGGAAGTTCGTGTGGGCGGTGTCCTTGGTCGCGGGCAGCGTGTCCCGCACGCGCACGAAATGGGCCGTGGCGAAGTGGCTGCGGTACAGGGAAAGCAACTCCCCCTCGCTCACCGGCTTCGTCGGCGTCGCGTAGATGGTGCTGAGGATGCCGCGGTCCATCGGCAACAGGTGCGGGGCGAAGATCACGTCCACGGGTTGGCCGGCCACGTCGGCGAGGCCCTGTTCCATCTCCGGCTGGTGACGGTGCTTGCCGACGTTGTAGGCCGAGAAGTTCTCGTTGCACTCGGGGAAGAGGGTGCCGAGCTTCGGCGTGCGGCCCGCCCCGGAGACGCCGCTGGCGCTGTTGACGATGATGCCGGTCAGGTCGATCAGGCCGTTGGCCACCAGCGGGGCCAGTCCCAAAATCGCCGTCTGCGGGTAACAGCCGGGGTTGGCGACGAGGCGGGCCGAAGCGATCTGTTCCGCGTGGATTTCCGGCAGGCCGTAGACGGCATGCGTCAGATTGGCGCGGTCGTGGTGTTCGCCGTACCACTGGGCGTGGGTCGCGGCGTTGCGGAGGCGGTAGTCCGCGCTCAGGTCCACGACGCGGATGCCGTGTTCCAGCAGCGGCTTGACGGCCTCGGCGCTGACGCCGTGCGGCAGGCACCCGAAGGCGCACTCCACGCCGCGCCGCTTGAGGGCCGCCGCGTCGAACGGCTCGCACGCGAGGTCGAGCCGGCCGAACAGGCTCGGGTGCAGCTCCGCGACCTTGACCGACCCCTCCTGGCGCGAGGTGACGGCCTCGATCTTCGCGTGCGGGTGACGCAGCAGGATTTTGATCAACTCGACGGCGGTGTACCCGGACCCGCCCAAAATCGCCACTCGTGTCATGCGTTACTCGCGTTGCGCCGCCTACCCTGAAAAGATACACTACCGGCTTAACTTGTTTAAGAAGGAAGAGTTTCACGCAAAGGGGACTTCGGAGAAGAGTTTCACGCAAAGTTCGCAAAGAAGCAAAGCTCGCAAAGAGCCGATGAAAAATAATGAATGTCATCGCCTCGCGGAGCGCCGGCGCCTTATTTTAAAACCTCTTTGCGAGCTTTGC
>JAYUGD010001140.1:0-2957 GCA_043767785.1 Zavarzinella sp.
GGCAGGCGAACAACGACTCGGTGCGGATGGAGAAGGAAAAGTCCAAGGCGATCCTGCCGTGGAAGATTTCGGCGGCCCGCCTGTCCTACGCCTTCGCCGTGTGGCGAGAGAACGCCAAAGCGCTGCCGGCCACGCGCGTCCCGGTGTACGTGACCTCGCTGGCCAACGAAGTGATCGCCGCGACCGCCCCCATCGAGAAGGAAGGCCCTGGCGCCCTGACGAACTCGGACGCGCTGGCCGGGTGGATCAAGAAGAACCTCCCGAAGGCGTGGGAAGGCGGCGGCCAACAGCCGATCCCCCTGTTCAAGGACGACCCGACCTCGCTGCTCCCCATCGCCCCGAAAACCCCCGCCGACCCGAAGCTGGTCACGCCGGCCCCGAAGCCCGTGGACCCGCCGGCGAAAGTGGACTCGAAGACGCCGCCGCCGGCGAAGAAGTGACACGGTGAGCACGGCGAGCGCGTTCGCCCAGACGTTCCGCACCCGACGCCGGACGTGTCCGAGATCTACTTCCGGCAAGCCGTCGAGGCCGGGCTGGCGGACTCGCGGGCCGGCCGTGTCGTGCCGCAGGCCGCGGCGCGGCGGCAATTCGGGTCGAACAAGCCATGACGACGGTTAATTGACATGTGAATACGGGAAAAGTTCGTGACCGGGGAAGGCGATGGATTTCGAGTGGGATGATGACAAAGCCGAGACGAACGAGCGGAAGCACGGGGTGCCGTTCCCCGAGGCGATGACCGTGCTTGCCGACGATTTGGCGCTGACCGGGTTGACCCAGACCACTCCGGCGACGAGGATCGGTACATTACAATGGGAATGTCGGCGGCGGGACGGTTGCTCATTGTGTCGCATACCGACCGCGGCGAGAAGGTGCGGATCATCAGCGCCCGGGAGGCCGGCCGAGCGGAGCGAAAGGACTACGAGGATGGAAACTTCCCCTGACGAAGCCGGTGCCGTCGATGGCCTGCGCCCCGCGTACGACTTCCGTTCGATGCGCGGCGTCGTGCGGGGCAAGTACGCCGCCCGATACCGCGAGCGATTGCGGGTCGTGAGGTTGGCCGACGACGTGGCGGCGGCTTTTGCCGACGAGGCGGCCGTCAATGCCGCCCTGCGCGAGTACCTGCGCGGCCGGCATGCCGAGCCAACTTCGGCCTGATACGCCATCGACCAGTAAGAATAACCCATCGAGCAAGACGCTCGGCCAAATGTCGATGGCGGCCGACCGCCATCAACCATCGGTCTCTCTCCGGCCCCGGAACGCCTGTGTCCCGGGGGAATGACGCCTTTCACCCGGAGACCGTGTTCATGCTTCTGCGTGTCAATTGCGAAATCGCGTTCATCCTCCCGCAGCCGACGGCGATGGTGCTGATGCTGTACCTCCACCCCTCGGTGTCGGCCCGCGTCCGGACGCCCGAGCGGTTGGAGACAGACCCGCCCCTCACGGTGTCGGAGTACACCGACGTCTACGGCAACCACTGCGGGCGCGTCATGGCCCCGGCGGGCCGCGTGGCGTTCCGCAACGACGCGGTCGTCGAGGACAGCGGCCGGGCGGACCGACAGGCGTGGGCCGCGAAACAACACGCCATTCAGGACTTGCCGGCCGACGCCTTGCTGTTCTTGCTCGCCAGTAGGTACTGCGAGGTGGACGGCGACCTGAGGGAGATCGCGTGGGCCACGTTCGGCCACCTGCCGGCCGGGTGGCCGCTGGTGCAGGCGGTCTGCGACTTCGTCCACCGGCACGTCCGCTTCGACTACATGCAGGCCCGCGCCAACCGGACGGCGCTGGACGTCTACCGGGAGCGCGTCGGCGTCTGCCGTGACTTCATGCACTTGGCAATCACCTTCTGCCGGTGCCTGAACATCCCGGCCCGCTACTGCACCGGCTACCTCGGCGACATCGGCGTGCCGCCGCCGCCGTCCCCGATGGACTTCAGCGCGTGGTTCGAGGTTTACTTGGGCGGGGACTGGTACGCCTTCGACGCGCGCAACAACGTCCCGCGCGTCGGCCGCGTCCTCATGGCCCGCGGCCGCGACGCCGCCGACGTCGCGCTGACGACCACCTTCGGCGTGAATCAACTCCAGTCCTTCACCGTGGGGACCGCCGAAGTCTTCGCGTAGGCGGCCGGGAAAAATCCGTTCATGAGCGACTGGTACTTCGCCTACGGCAGCAACCTCTGGGCCGACCAGATGGCCGAGCGCACCGGCCCAATCTCCCACGGCGAGGACCGGCCGTGCCGAGCCTTCCTCCCCAATCACCGCCTGGCCTTCGATGTCCCCGGCGACGCCGGGCAGGCGTATGCCAACGTCCAACGGCCGGGGCCGGGCGTCCACGGCGTCCTGTACTACCTCACGCCGGACGCCTTGGCCCGGCTGGACGAATTCGAACACGGGTACGAGCGGCGGCGAATCGTGGTCGTGCCCGAGACCGGCGCCCCGCGGGAAGCCTTCATCTACATCGCCGGGCCGGCCGGCCTCGCGCCAGGCCGCACGCCGACCGCCGAGTACCTGCGCCGCATCCTGACGGGCGCGCGGCAACACGGGTTGCCGGAGGGGTACGTCCGCGAAGTTGAGGCGCTCGGGTCGGCTTAAGATGCCACTTGGCCACTTCGGCCAAAGCGACGGCTACAATTCGTGTAGCCGGCCGGGGGACATGTCATGGGAATGTTCGCCGGACAGACTGTGCCGGCCGTTCCTGTCAGTTTTGTTTTGATAAACGACATGCCAGTGTTTGAATCGCGGGAGTTTTGAATGTCAACCGTCACGGTTAAGGAAGAAGCCCGCCGGCTGGTGGAACGGCTGCCGGACGACGCGACGTGGGAAGACCTCCAGTACGAGATCTACTTCCGGCAAGCCGTCGAGGCCGGGCTGGAAGACTCGCGGGCCGGGCGGGTCGTGCCGCAGGCCGAGGCGAGGCGGCAACTCGGGTCGAGCAAGCCATGACGACGGTCAACTGGGCCG
>JAYUGD010001141.1:0-8259 GCA_043767785.1 Zavarzinella sp.
TGGGGTGGGAGCGCTTGTTGTGCGGGAAGGCCACGCTCCGCTGCGCAAAGCCTCCGCGTCGCGGCTAAACGGTGTCTCGTAGGAATCTTGTCAACATGCCCGCCCTCGACTTCCAAGACGGCATGGTCCCGTCCCTCATCGACCGGCTGACCGACCCCGAATCCGCGGGGACGGCCATCATGTCCGGGTACTCGCACGACAAGATGTACAAGGCCGTGTTGAGCGACCTCGACGACCTGTTGAACACGCACCGGTCCGTGCCGGTTGTGGGGGACGAGTTTGACGAGGTGCAGACGTCCATCGTCTGCTACGGGCTGCCGGACTTGTCGTCGTTCCAGCTCACGTCCACCGCCACGCGGCAGGCCGTGGGGGACGCCATCCTGCAAGTCATCACGCGGTTCGAGCCGCGCCTGCGGGACGTGCAGGTGAGCGTGCTGAACCCCGGCGAAGACCTGACCGAGCAGACCCTGCGGTTCCGCGTGGAGGCCCGGCTGAACGTGGACCCGTCGCCCGACTTCGCGTTTGATACGATACTGGAGATCGCATCCGGCCAATACGTCGTGAGTCCCGCCGCGAATGAGTGACACACTCTACTCGTTTTACCAGGACGAACTCTTCTTCATCCGGAAGATGGCCCAGGACTTCGCCCGGCAGTACCCGGCCGCCGCCGCCCGGCTGCAACTGGAGCCGAACCGCAGCACGGACCCGCACGTCGAGCGGCTCATTGAAGCCTTCGCCCTCCTGACGGCCCGCGTCCAGCACAAGATCCACGACGACTACCCGGAAGTGACCGAGGCGCTGCTCAACGTCCTCTACCCGCACTACGTCGCCCCGGTCCCCTCCTTCGCCACCCTGCAATTCGACTTCGATCCACTGCGGGCCATCCCGACGGGGATGGTGATCGAGAAGGGCCGGCAACTCCTCACGCCGCGCGTCGGCGACACGCCGTGTAAGTACCGGACGTGCCACGACGTGACGCTGTGGCCGATCAGCGTCACGGAAGCGAAGCTCCAGCCGCCGCCGTTCCCGCCGGGGCTGCGGCCGCCGGACAAGGCCGTCGCCGCGTTGCGGCTCAAGTTCCAGATCACCGGCGAGATGACGTGGCCGATGCTGCAACTCGGCCGGCTGCGCATCCACCTCGCCGGGGATGACGCCTTCACGGCCCCGCTGTACGAACTGATCCACCGGCACGCGCTCCAAGTGGTGTTCCGCTCCGGCGAGAACAAACAGGCCCCGCCCGTCGTGTTGCCGGCGGCCGAGGCCATCCACCCCGTCGGCTTCGGGCCGGACGACGGGCTGCTGCCGTACCCGAAGCGGTCGTTCCCCGGCTACCGGCTGCTGACGGAGTTCTTCGCCTACCCGGCCAAGTTCCTGTACTTCGACCTCGCCGGCTTCCCGGAGGCCAAGCGCACCGGGGCGCAGAAGCAACTGGAAGTGTTCCTGTTCCTGGACCGCACGCTTCCCCGCCTGGAACAAGCCGTAGAGGCCGGGGCGTTCCGGCTTGGGTGCGTGCCGGTCGTCAACCTGTTCGAACACATCGCCGAGCCGGTCAACTGGACGCAGCAGCGCTCGGAGTACAAGGTCATCCCGGTCGTCGGCCGGCCGCTGGGGTACGAAGTCTATTCCGTGGACAGCGTCGCCGCCGTCAACCCGGACGGGACCGACCGCGAGTTCCGCCCCTTCTACGACTTCCGGCACGGGACCGGCCACCAGAAAGGCAACGCCTTCTGGTACGCCACCCGGCGGCCGAGCGTTGGTATTCACAACCCGGACGACCCGACCGGGAAGACGCCGCTGGAGGACCGCGGCAGCGACGTGTTCCTGCGGCTCGTGGACTCGGCGTTCGACCCGGCGACGCCGGCCAACGACGTGTTGGTCATTCGCACGACCTGCACCAACCGCGACACGCCCAACCGCCTGCCGCGGACCGGGGAAGAAGTCCCGTTCGAGCCGGCGTTCTCCGCGGCGGGCCTGACGGTGCGCTGCCCCCGCAACCCGACGCGGCCGATGCGCCCGGCGATGCGTCGGGGCTTGCAGTGGCGGCTCATCTCCCACTTGAGTTTGAACCATCTTTCGCTGACGGATGGCGAAGAGGGTCGGTTGGCCCTGCTGGAACTGCTGCGGCTGTACGACCCGACCGACCTCGACGGCGAGCCGCGCTTGGCCGCGATGGCCCGGCAGGCGGTCGAGGGGATCACGCAATTGCGCAGCCGGCCGACGGTGGCCTTGGCCAACGGGGGCTTTTGCCGGGGGCTGGAAGTGACGGTCGAGTTCGACGAGGCGAAGTACGTGGAGACGAGCGCCTACCTGCTGGCGAGCGTGCTGGAGCGGTTCTTCTCGCTGGCGGTGAACGTCAACTCGTTTACGCAATTGGTGGCCCGGACGAAACAACGGACAGCGGAGTGGAAACGATGGCCGCCGCGGGCGGGGGACAAGCCGCTGCTGTGACCGGCCTCTTGGCCCGGTTCGCGGCGGCCCCGTACGATTTCGAGTTCTTCCAAGCCGTCCGGCTGCTGCACCGCGGCTACCCGCGCCGGCAGGGGATCGGCCGGCGCGCGCTGCCCGCCGACGAAGTCGTGCGGTTCCGGGCGCACCAGTCGCTGGGCTTCCCGGCAAGTTCGCTGACGGCCTTCACCCCGGCCACGCTCGCGCGGCCGGTGGCCGAGCTGACCGTCACGTTCATGGGGCTGACCGGGCCGAACGGGGCGTTGCCGCTCCACTACACGCAGTTGATCCTCGACCTGTACCGCGACGTGCGCGGGGACGAGCGCCGGGCCTTGCGGGACTGGTTCGACCTGTTCAACCACCGGCTCGTGTCGCTGTTCTACCGGGCGTGGGAGAAGTACCGCTTCTCGATGCCGTTTGAGCGCGGCGAGTCGGCGGACGCGAAGAACCCGGACACGTTCACCCGCGGGGCATTGAGCCTCGTCGGCCTCGGAACGCCGGCCCTGCGGGAGCGGCTCCGCGTCGCCGTCCCGGCCGTGGACGATGAGGGCCTGCCCGCCGAAAAGCCGCTGGGTCGGCTCGAAGACTTGGCCCTCTTACACTACGCCGGTTACTTCGCCCGCCGGGTGCGGCCGGCCCACGGGCTGGCGGCCATGTTGAGCGATTACTTCCGCGTGCCGGTGGCCGTGACGCAGTTTCAGGGGCAGTGGTTGCCGTTGGAACAAGCCGTGCAGACGCAACTCGGGTCAATGGGGACGCTGGGCGTGGACGCCGTCGCCGGGTCGCGGGTGTGGGACGTGCAGGGCCGCGTGCGCCTGCGGGTCGGCCCGCTGCGCTACGACCAGTTCGAGCAATACCTGCCGGACCGCCGGCCCACGCCGGAGCGGAAGACGCTGTTCGTGTTCAGCCACATGGCCCGCCACTACCTCGGGCCGGAGATGGACTTTGACGTTGAGTTAGTGCTGCAAGCCGCCGACGTGCCGATGTGCGCCCTGACCGATGCGGAGGACGGCCCCCGCCTCGGCTGGAACTGTTGGCTAATGTCCGGCCCCGGCCCCACGGACGCCGCCGACGCCGTGTTCGAGGGGGAGCCTCTAGTTTTTGTAAATTAAGCGAAGACGCACCACAAAGGCACAAAGGTCACACGAAGATTCACAAAGTAGATGTAAGAAATTCGTTGTGGCTTCTTTGTGGAACTTTGTGAGACCTTCGTGCCTTTGTGGTTAATTTCTTTCACGGAACCATCCCATGCCGGCCGTATCCGCCAAGTCGCTCATCTCGAAGTTGAACACGCCCTGCCGCAAGGCCTTGGAGGCGTCGGCCGGGCTGTGCGTGTCGCGCACGCACTACCATGTGGAACTCGAACACTGGCTGCTGAAACTGATTGAGGCCGCGGACACGGACCTCGTAACGCTGCTTCGGCAATACGGCCTCGACGCCAACCGCGTGAAGCGGGAACTGAACGCGGCCATCGAGCAGTTCAAGACCGGCAACGGCCGCGGCGGGCCGGACTTGTCTTTCGAGATTCTGGACGCCATCCGCGAGGGGTGGATCCTCGGCTCCTTGGAGCACGGGGCCACGAAAGTCCGCAGCGCGTTCCTCTTGGTGGCCGCCCTTGCGGAGCGGACCTTGGGGATGCGCCTGCGGGCGGCCAGCCCGGAACTCGCCAAGCTGAACGCCGAGAAGGCCCAAGCCGACCTCGGGGCCATGCTGCCGCACCTCGCGGCCGACGAGCAGGATGAACCCGCTGCCGCAACAATGGGCAGCGGGGACTCGGCGGCCCCGGCGAGCAATTCCAAGACCCCGGCGCTCGACCAGTTCACCATGAACATGACGGAGCGGGCGCGGAAGAACGAGATCGACCCGGTCATCGGCCGCGACCGCGAGATTCGCCAAGTAATCGACATCCTCACGCGGCGGCGGCAAAACAACCCGATCCTGACGGGCGAGGCCGGCGTCGGCAAGACGGCCGTGGTCGAGGGGTTGGCCCTCCGCATCGTGGCCGGGGATGTGCCGGACCCGCTGAAGCCGGTCGAACTCCGCACGCTCGACCTCGGTCTGTTGCAGGCCGGGGCCGGCGTGAAGGGGGAGTTCGAGAACCGGCTGAAAAGCGTGATTCAGGAAGTGAAGCAGTCGCCCAAGCCGATCATCCTGTTCATTGATGAGGCGCACACGATGATCGGCGCCGGCGGCCAAGCCGGGCAGAACGACGCGGCGAACCTATTGAAGCCCGCCCTCGCCCGCGGGGAACTGCGGACCATCGCGGCCACGACCTACGACGAGTACAAGAAGTATTTTGAAAGCGACCCGGCCCTGAAGCGGCGGTTTCAAGAAGTCCGCGTGGACGAGCCGGACGAGGCGCGGGCCGTGCGCATGCTCCGCGGCGTGGCGAACGTCATGGAAAAGCACCACGGCGTGCGGATCATGGACGAGGCCTTGGTGGAGACCGTCCGCCTCGGCATCCGCTACCTGCCGGAGCGACAACTTCCGGACAAGGCCGTCAGCCTGTTGGACACCGCGTGCGCCCGCGTGAAGTTGAGCCAGGCGGCGACGCCGCCGCTGCTCGAAGACACGATCAAGGAAATCGAACACCTCGGCCGCGAGACCGCCGGCGCCAAGCGGGAGCAGGCCATCGGCCACGACCGCGGCGAACACCTCGCCGACTTGCAAACCCGCACCGCCGAGGCCGAGACCAAGCGGGACGCGCTGAAGAAGCGACTGGACCGCGAGCGCGAACTCGTCACGATTGTGCGGGAGAGCCACACCGCGCTCGAAACGGCCCACGGGTCGGACGCGGCGGAAGCCGCCAAAGTGGACGTGCCCAAGGCGCAGGCGGCGTTGAAGGCGGCCCAAGACGAACTGGGGCCGCTGCAAGGGGAGGAGCCGCTGGTATTCCCGGTCGTGGACGCGGCGGTCGTCAGCGCCATCATCTCCGGGTGGACGGGCATCCCCATCGGCAACATGGTGCGGAACGAGATCGACACCGTCATCAGCCTGCCGGCCATCATCGGCAAGCGGGTGTTGGGCCAGGACCACGCGCTGGAGGCCATCGCCCAGCGCATCCGCAGTTCGCGGGCCGACCTCGCCGACCCGAGCCGGCCCATCGGCGTGTTCCTGCTCGTCGGCCCGTCCGGCGTCGGCAAGACGGAAACCGCCCTCGCCCTCGCGGATTTGCTCTACGGCGGGGACCGGAACATGGTGACCATCAACATGTCCGAGTTCAAGGAGGAGTACAAGGTCTCTCAACTCATCGGCTCGCCGCGCGGGTACGAGGGGTCGTCCGAGGGGGGCGTCCTCACGGAGGCCGTGCGGCGGCGGCCGTATTCCGTGGTGCTGCTCGACGAAGTCGAGAAGTCGCACCCGTCCGTGCAGGAAATCTTCTACCAGGTCTTCGACAAGGGCGTGTTGAACGACTCGCGCGGGATCGAGGTGAACTTCAAGAACACCATCATCCTGCTGACCTCCAACGTCGGGACGGACACCATCGTGAAGGCGTGCGCCGACCCGGAGACGGCCCCGGACGCCAAGGGGCTGGAAGAACTGCTGCGGCCCGACCTGTTGAAGGCGTTCAAGCCGGCCCTGCTCGGCCGCATGAAGGTGGTGCCGTACTTCCCGCTGAGCGAGTCCATGATGAAGGGCATCATCGAGTTGCAACTGGCGAAGATCGGCAAGCGGCTCAAGATGAACCACGGGGCCGAGTTTGCCTATTCCCCCGAGGTCGTCGCGCTGGTCGCGTCGCGGTGCAAGGAAGTCGAGAGCGGCGCCCGCAACGTGGACCACATTCTCACGGGGGGCATGTTACCGGCCATCGCCACGGAAGTGCTGACGCGAATGGCCGAAAGTCGCCCCGTCCGCCAAGTCCGCGTCGGCGTGAATGAAAAGTCTCAATTTACCTACGCAATCGAGTAAAGGGGTTGTGCGGGGGATGACGATACGGACAGGGAAGCCCGTCATAACGGTCAGGCGGGCGCTGCGGACAAGGAACCTCCCTCATGCCTCGTCGTCACTGGTTCGTCATCGCCGGCCTCATCGCGCTCGGGCACCAAACGGTCGCCAATGCCTTCTGGCCGCTGTGCGGCCCGCGACAACGCCCGCCAATGATGCTGCCGCCGGGCCCCTACAACCCGTCGATCCCGCCGGCGTACCTGCCGCCGCCGGCCAACCCGCCCGTTGACCCGGCTAACCCGAACCCGCCCGTCGTGCCGCCGAATGCGGTGATGCCGCCGGGACAAGCGCCGGCGGACACGCTCGGCGGGAACGACTTTCTCGGCGGGCAGGCCGCCAGCACGTTCAACCCGAACATGTTCGGGGACTTCTTCGGCGGGGCGGGGCGCACGCGGTCCACGTTGGTCGGCAGCCCGACCCCGGTCACGCTGAACGGCAACTTCCGCTTTAGCCCGGCCTTTGTGCACACCAGCGGCTCGACGACGGTGGCCGATTTCAACCCGGACTTCGCGGGCGCCTTCCTGCGCGTGACGGTGGACGGGAACGGGACCAAGCAATTCGGCACGGGAGGCGTCAGTTACATCGACGCGTTCACCCAAGTGATCGACGCCCCCGCGTTCACGGTCAACCCGAATACGACGGACGTCTTCTCGAAGGTGGTCGACCGCCTGCGCGGCACGCCCGAGGGACAGCAGGCGCTTCTGGCGGCCTTGAACAGCGTCTACGCGGAACGGAACGGCGTCATCCTGGCCCGGGTGGACGCCGTCACCCTCGCGAACAAGGGACAACTGCAATTCAACGCCAACCCGGCGCCCGTCAACGGGGATATGATCTATTTTTACCAAGTGATGGCCGGCGCCCTGCGGCAGGTGCCGTTCGAGTTGGGCATTCCCATCGCCAACCCGGCCGACGGCGGCAACGTCGGCCGGACCAAGGTGTCCGAGGACAACAGCCCGTTCCCGCGGGACCGCGTCTTCTTCAACTACGACTATTACTCGGCCACCCGACTCACCGCGGCTGGGCTGAACGTCAGCCGCTTCTCGGCCGGGGCCGAAATGACGTTTCTCGACCGTCAAGGGTCGCTGGAAGTCCGTGTCCCGTTCGCCTCCACTCTGAGCAGTACGATCTCGCTGGACGGGATGACCGGCCGGGACATTGAACTCGGGAACGTGGCCGTCGCCGCCAAGTGGATGTGGACCCGCGACCCGGTCCTCAACTTCGCCAGCGGGCTGACGGTCGCCCTGCCGACGGCCAATGACACGGTGTTAACGCTTTCGGGCGGGCCGGAAATCCTGCGCGTGCGGAACCAGACCGCGCTGCTGACGCCGTACGCGGCCGTGAGCTACACGCCGAACGACCGGCTGTTCTCGCAGTCGTGGGCGTCCCTCGGGTTCGACGCCGTCGGGAACGACGCGACGTACCACAACCTGGTGGACGGCACGGTGCAGACGCAAAAGGTGTACGCCTTGCCGATCCTCTCGGCCGACACGCAACTCGGGTATTGGGTGGCCCGGAACGCCGACCCGAGCGCGACGCTGCAGGGGTTGGCCCCGTTCGTCGAACTGCACTACAACCGCGGGGCCAACTTCGGCCGCCAGAACGCCAAGTTCAACGGCGTCAACGTCGTCGAGGCCCGCACCGGGTTCGACGACTTTAACCTGACGGTCGGCGCCACGGCCCACCTGCGGAACAACCTGCTCATCTCCAACGGCCTCGTCGTCCCGCTCGGCGAGCGGGAGAATCGGTTCTTCAACTGGCAGTACGGCCTGCGCATGAACTGGCTGTACGGCCCGACGGCCAACGCCGCCGACGACGCGATGGCCGCCATCCGGGCGAAGAACGCCGGGCCGGACGGGGCGGCGCCGGTGT
>JAYUGD010001142.1:0-2953 GCA_043767785.1 Zavarzinella sp.
ATCGAAAAAACGCCCCTCGGTAGGTGCCCAAGTCTAGGACACGAAACCGGGAGGGGCGGAAGAATCCTTTAACCACGAATCACACGAATCACACGAATAAAACACGACCATTTCAGATCGGTATTTCATTCGTTCGATTCGTGAGATTCGTGGTTTACTCGGTTTTACAACCCGTTGGCCGGGGTCAGTTTCAGGGTGACGGGTTTGCCGTCGCGGGTGACGGTCGCGGTAACGGGTTGGCCGGGGGTCACGAGGCTGCCGGCGGTGAACAGGTCGGCGATTGTGTCTGTCCAGCGGCCGTCGAGGGTCAGCAGGCGGTCGCCGACTTTCAGGCCGGCCTTGGCGGCCGGGGTGCCGGGCACAACGGCGGCTACGTCCACGCCGTCGGCGGCGTCGGCAGCTTTCTTATCGGCGGCGAAGCCCCACAGGGCCTTCGGGGCGACGATTTTCGGCTCGGGCTTGCCACTTGCGGCCATCAGCGTCTTCATCATCGCCTGCATGATGTCTTCGCCGACGACGTACCCGTTGGGCTTGAACGTGAGCGTCTTGGCGGCGTAATCGACGGTCATCTGGAAGCGCGAGAAGAACGGGAAGCCGACGATCCCCTCGATGGCGCCATGCTCCTTCTCGTACTCTTTCGAGAAAAGTTTGACGGTCGGGTGGTCCATGATCTGGGCGTTGACGTTCTCCGCCTTCACGCCGTTGACCTCGAAGTCCTTCACCGTCACGTTGCCCATCATGCCGAACAGCGGGATGAACGGCTTGTCCTTCGCTTTGCCCAACAAGTTCGCGTCCTTGGCGATGCGCGGGCTGATGAGCGTGGTCGGGGCGCCGGTGTCAAAGATCAGGTTGTACGGGCCGCTGCCGTTGAGCTTCACCTTCACGATGAAGTGCCCGGACGACACCAGCGCGAACGGGACGACAATGGCCTTCGCCTCGGGCTTCGTGGCGGGCGTGGTTTCGGCGGCGGCCGAGATGGCGGTCAGCGCCGCGAGCAGCGTCGAGAGGATCAGCGGTTTCATCACAGCCCCTTTCCGAGTTCGACGGTCAGTTCCGTTGATTCTTCGTTGCGATGCACGGTCAGTTTCACCTTGGCGCCGACCGGCAACTTGGCAAAAGCAGAGAGCAACTCGGCTGGGGTGTCCACGCCCTTGCCTTTGGCGGTCACGATCTTGTCCCCGGCTCGCAACCCGGCCTTCTCGGCGGGGCTGTCGGCGAGGACGGCCTTCACCACCAAGTCCTTCGCATTGTCGGCGAACTCAATGCCGACGAACCCGCGCGGGCGGTAGTCGTAGTTCGGCTTGATGCCGCCGAAGGCCGCGAGGACTTGCATGAGTTCGCCCATGAGTTCCAGCCCCCCCTGCCCGCCGAAGTCTTCCTTGGCGTCCGACTTCTTGATGCGCTTGGGGTCCGGCGGCTCGAACTTCACGGGGGTCCAGATCAGTTTGCTGGCCGTGAAGTCGTACTGGATGCGGTACTGGGCGAGGATGTTGTACCCGATGACGCCGTGCAGCTCGACGCCGGCCAAGCCCATCGCGTTCATGCCCTTGAGTTGGAACATGTCCGCGGCGATCCCCTTCGGGTTCGGGACCGACAGGCCGCCTTCCAACTCGACCTTATCAAACGTGGCCCACGGCTTCTCGATCTTGGCCCCGACCTTCTTGGCGACGGCCTCGGTCATGATGAACGCGGGCGCCCCGGTGTCGATGATGAAGTTGAACGGCCCCTTGCCGTTGATCTTCACCCGCACGAGGACGTGCTGCGTGTCCGTCAGCCGGTACGGGATTTCAAAGGATTTCTCGGGGGCCGCCGGCGCCGCCGGGGGCTTATCCTGGGCCACGACTGCGAGCGGCGAGACCGCCAACAGGGCCGCCGCCACCAACCATCTGAAACGCATCGCAGTCTCACTGATACGTGAATTGGCAAAAAGAGACCCCAGAAGCGGCCTTCCGGGGTTACTGGGCATTCTACCGTCTCAAGAGGCTGAATCCAACCGCCGGACTACTTTCAGACGCTCAACAATGCTTGCAACACTCGATTGCACCGTTCCCGCATCGCCGACGTGTTGCGCTCGAAAAATTTGTCCAGTTCGTAGCCAACCACGTTTTTAAAGAAGGCAAAGGTACTCGTAGTGTCGTCGTCGGAAAGCAGACCCGTCATAACGAGCATTTTGCTATTTCGGTATCGTCGGAGTACTGCGCCACTGGCCTGTGTCGAAATCACGGCCAAAACCGGGACATAATTTTCACTGGCGGCGTTCATGCCAAACCCCAAGTCGGCGTTGGAGCGTTTGGC
Organism: Zavarzinella sp.; assembly: GCA_043767785.1. GTDB lineage: Bacteria > Planctomycetota > Planctomycetia > Gemmatales > Gemmataceae > Zavarzinella. The sequence continues at coordinate 2,296 of JAYUGD010001142.1, forward strand.
ATCCGCACTCTTGTACCCCTGCCTCGCCTCGAAAACTGCACCCCTGAGTTGCCCGATCCGCTTGTCGCTCAATTCGAGAAACTGGCCAGACCGTTGGAGCCATTCCAGAATCTTTGCCTTTTTTCCCGCGTCTTGGACATGTTCGATGTCAATCCGCGCGTCGAGCGTGAGAATCCCCCTCGTCCGGTCCTTCTTTTCAATTTCGTACGTCCACTCGACTTGCTCGGGCGTGAGCGCCAATGAATCCCGAATGACCGCACGGAAGAGTTGTTCGCACCCGCTGCCGAGTTGCCGGTAGATCGACGTCATGCCGCCCGCCGCCTTGTGGGCGGCGTACATCAGTTCGGAATCCAGTCCCACCCAGTGGTAAAACGGGTCGCCGCCGTATAGGCGTTTGAAGGCGTCCAGCGAGACACTTCTTGACCGATCTGACCCGAATTTCGGTTTGTAATCCGCGCATTTGTCCAGCGGCGCCAGCAGCAGATTGAGATACCGCCGTTCATGTTCGTTCACGGCGAACACCCCTCGGGGAGGATTGCTGGGCCGTCAACCACTTCGCCAGTTCACGTCCCACGGCGTGCCCGATGATGGGCGGGACGGCATTGCCGATGTTCAACATGTTCAAACTGGTGGCGTGCGGGAACACAAACTCGTCGGG
>JAYUGD010001143.1:0-8234 GCA_043767785.1 Zavarzinella sp.
ATCGTGTCAGACATCGCAAGCCCCTTGTGGTGAGAGTGTGGGCGGTCATTTTTGACTGTAACCACCCGGCCGACGGCTTGCATGGATTCTTTCGGCAGATACACGATTCGAGTGAGGTGTCCTCGTGGCGGAACAACTCCCTTCTGTGTTCATCGGCTCCTCGACGGAGGGAATCGACGTTGCTCGTGAGATCGAGCTCCAACTGCAACACGATGCACTGACGACGATTTGGAAAGACGGCGTCTTTGGTCTCGGCCAAGGAACGCTTGAGTCGCTCATGAATGCGCTCGAGCAGTTCGACTTCGCCATAATGGTGCTATCGCCAGATGACCTCCTTGAAAGCCGAAATGAGCGGTTCGCATCACCTCGCGATAACGTGGTCTTTGAACTTGGCCTGTTCATGGGTCGACTCGGTCGCAGCCGAACATACATCGTCCACGAGAAGGGAGCCAATCTGAAACTCCCATCCGATCTTGCGGGAATTGCAATCTCTCCATATCGCAAGCGGGACAACATGGCGTCGGCATTGTCTCCTACATGCACGCCAATCATCAAGGCAATCCGCTCGCTCGGGTTTTTTGAAGGCCGCGCCACAGCACAATTCACCCGGGCGACAGATCAGATGCAGAAGACCAATGAACAGGTCGATCATCTTTCAGTACTTATGGCAGAGACGCGTTTATTGGAGTTGGAAATCGTGTTCTCTGGTTTCCCAGGACGCATCAGCGACGATCAACGCAATAAGATGGGTGCACAAATCAAAGAGTTACGACGTCTCGTAGAAAGGAAGACACCCTGAGAAGTGGTGCCAATGGAAAAGCAGCAACCCGAACACAAGCGAGCTCCTCGAAAAGTGCCGATTCCACCTGGTTCAGAAGCGACTATACCGGCTTTGCCACTGCAAGACTCTAAGGATCTGCTTCTTTGGATGCTTCTGAATGGTGAGGAGCCTGCACGTATGGGCTTGCCCCTGGATCAGGTCGATCCGACGATCGAAACGCGTGTGTCTGACGCTCAAAAAGCGGCAGACGGTGGCGAGGTTTCTCCAAAGATCGCCGAACCGTCTTATGCCCCATCCGACTTGAATAAAACGTAGCGATTCCGGGTACGTCTTTTTTAACGACGTATGTCGCTGCGTTTATTCAATCCTGTCCGAGCCGATCGACCTACTCAAACACAGCGCCGGGATGGTTCTTGCAACGGTGTCGCGCCCGCGGGACGCGAGCGGCGCCAAACAGCCTTACGGGGTCGGGCCGCTTCGCCTTCCGGCGACGCGGCTGCCGCGCCGAAGCGCGACGCCCCAGAAACCGCTCCGGGCCGACGCGACGGTCACTCAACGACGACGGCTCGACCCCCGGAGGGTGAGCATACTTCTGGCGTCCCGATCAACGCCGCCGTAGAATTGGTGATGTTGGGTGTAGACCACGACTCATGTCCTCCCGAGTGACGGGCCGCCCTGATCCCGCATCGTGGTGGCGTTCGGCCGCGGTCCCGGTCGCATCGCAGACGCCCCCGTTGACCGACGACTCGCGTACTCTCGGGGCCGCGCTTGGCGGGAAGCTCGCCAACGGTTAGAATGGCGCGACACACGGAGGGTCGCCATGACTGAAACATTAGCGGGCATCGTCGCCCGACTCGATGGCCTGTCGCACCAAGAACGGGCCGAATTGGCCCATGTCGTCTTGCTCTCGCTGGATGCCGAGGAGTCTGGCGTCGAGGCGGCATGGGACCGCGAATTGGATCAACGCATTGCCCGCATCCGCAGTGGCCAAGCCAATGGCACGCCGGCCGAAGAGGTCTTTGCGGACTGGCGGCGGGGCCGGGCATGAAGCCGGTCGACTTCGACGACGAGGCAAGGGCTGAATTTGACGCCGCGGCCGCGTATTACGAGGCCCAACGCGCCGGCTTGGGGGACGACTTTGTCGCCGAGGTCGAGCAGGCGGTGCAGCGGATCAGTCAGATGCCACAAGCATTTTCTCCTTTTGGCAACGGGGGCCGGAAGTGCGTCCTCCGGCGGTTCCCCTACACCGTTTACTTTTTGGAACGGGACGACCGCGTCTGGATTGCCGCAGTGGCCCATCAGCGCCGCCGTCCCGGCTATTGGGCACATCGCCAGCCCGACTGAGACCGATCCTGCCGAGCGTTGGGTAGCCGGCACGGGAGCAAAGGCCCGCCGAACCGTCTGATGCCCCATCCGACTTGAATAAAACGGAGCGATTCCGGGTGCGTCTTTTTTAACGACGTATGTCGCTGCGTTTATTCAAGCCTGTCCGAGCTGATCGACCTACTCGCACGCAGCGCCGGGATGGTTCTTGCAACGGTGTCGCGCCCGCGGGAAGCGAGCGGTGCCAAACAGCCTTACGGGGTCGGGCCGCTTCGCCTTCCGGTGACGCGGCTGCCGCCGCTGGACGTTTCGGCTCGGTTCCGCGCGTTGTTCGTTGACCTTCTCGCCGCGGCGGGGGATAATTCTCCGTCACGCGCGTCGCGCGGGCCGCCCGTGTTTCGGCGGGCCTCATCCGTCACAATTCCGGAAAGCATGCGATGCACACGGCGATGATCTGGGCGGCGCTGGCCGCCCTCGCGCTGCCCCTCGGGGCCGGCGCCCAAACCGACGACGTGGCCCAGCGGCTGGACGAGGCCAAGCGCGCCCACGCGGCCGCGCTCAAGAAGGCCAAGGAGGCCCTGCTGGCCCAGTTCGACAAGACGGCCGACGCCGCCCGGGCCGGCAACCTGGCCACGGACAAGAAGCTGGCCGCGCTCGACGCCCTCAAGAAGGAGCGCGCGGCGTTCGAGCAGACGGCGGCCGCCCCCGCCGGCCCCGCGATGAAGACCGCCGCGGCGGACTACCGGCGCGCGGCCGACGCCGCCTTGGACCTGCTCAACGCCGAGTTCATCAAGGCGGTCGAGGCCTACACCAAGGCCAAGGACGACGCCCGGGCCACGGTCACCGAGCGCGAGCGCAAGGCCGCCGTCATCGGCGACGGGTTCGAACTGGTCGGTGAGTGGCAAATGGACGGCAAGAACTCGGAAGGCATGGTCGAGCGCTGGACCATCGCCAAGGTGAAGGGCCAGTGGTCGGTGGCGGGGCGCTACTTCGCCGGCGCCGGCAACCGCGCGCTGGGGCAGTGCGTCGGCCGGGACTGCCAGTTCGCCAAGGGCGCTCTGTCCTGCACCCAGGTCTTCACCGTCAAGCCCAACCAGAAGTGGGGCAACGGCACCGTCCTGACCTTCACGCCGGAGAGCGCCGACCCCGAACGGCTGACGTTCACCTTCGAGTACAACAACAAGAAGGGCGACGCGCGCTTCGTTCGGCCGTAGCGGCCAGCCGGCGGTACAGCGGCGGCTGGTGGAAGACGACGCACCGCTACCTGACGGCCTACAAGGGGCTGTTCTTCGACACGAAGTCCGAGGCGGAGCTAGTCCTGCCGGGCGACGTGGAGCTGGTCGAGGCGCAATGGTTCGACCTCCCGGGGTCGGGCTGACGGGCCGCGGCGGGCGTTTGGACTCAGGGGCTTTCGGGCTTGGGAGCGTCATGCCGAGCGGACATGCGGGCCGACCGTCCAAGCCGATCCGGGAGTAGCCGGCGTGGCAGATCGTCGTCCAGTTCCTCGGCTGGGGCGGCATCGGGCTGTTCCTCCTCGGGTATATGCTGGCCCAGTTGATCCGCGGGCCGGACGGCGGCGAAGTGCCCCGCGACTGGCGCGGCATGGTCGCCGCGATGGCGGTGGCCGGCCCCCTCTACCTGCTCTTCGCCCGCGTGTTCCTGCACGAGTTGATCCGCCGGTGGCGGGCATAACGAGGACGACGTTGGGCCGACTCCCGCCGTGACTTCACAATGAGGCCGGGGACTTTGCCCAGCCTCATCGAAAGGTTCCAGTTGCTTCAACCCCCGTCAACGAAACCGCGGCGATCAATTCCAGAAAGGCGCCGGCCATGTCATATTCCGTGCCCCCGCCCGCCGCGATGGCGGCCTTCCCGGTGTACGCCTACGAGTGGATCGACAACCTCCACTTCGTCCGGCCGCCCGGCCGCTTGCTGCCCGACCCCGCGGCCCATGTGGAGGCCGCGCGGGCGGCCTTCCTCGCGGCGGGCTGGGAGGGCGAGGGCGACATCGGGTTGCTGTGACTGCCGCCGTTCGTATTCCCGCCGGCCTTGCAGACGTCCGCCCTCGGCGTGGTGGTGTGGCACGTCAAACAAATCGAGGACGGCACCTCATGGCTACTGTCGCCGGTCGAGCTGCCGTTCGAGGGGTTCACGCGCTGGCTCGCCTGACGAGATGCCGCCCGAGGCGTGGCTGGCCCGCCCGAGTATCGGCGGGTTTTTCGGCCTGAAGGGCCGTTTAACATAGCCCAGCCCGTCTGGGCTGGGATAAACGCCGGCAAAGGTTTTTCGGTCTGAAGGACCGATTAATGCCGCCGGCCGCGACGGTTGGAGAAGGCATGTCCGGACGTGGACGGCGACGGTTTAATCGGTCCTTCAGACCGAAAACCAGATAAGACCGCATTCCCAGCCCTTGCGGGCTGGGCTATGTTAACCGGCCCTTCAGGTAAAAACTGCTCGTCAATTCGGGACGGGCGAGATGTGGATGACGACGAGCGCCAAGCCGTGTGCATGGCGCCCCATGAGTCCTCTGGACGCAGCCCTTTTGTCGGAGGGAATTCGATGGATCGACTCGTCGCCCTGCAACACGCCATCGAAGGCCGGGCGGCTCCGGGCCAGGACGCTTCATTCGTTGACCGCTTGGGCGTGACGCGGGTCGGGGATGTCGTTCATCTGGACTTTTACGGGTCCCCGTTCGGCGAATCGTTCGGCGACCTGCTCGACGCCCTCGCGGACGCGGCCGTCGCGAACACCATCGCTTCGCTCGACCTTCGCGGCCCCGACGACGGCTCCAACGGGACGCGGAACTGGGATTTGACGTCGCTCGCGGAAAGCGGGGCGGCCTTCCCGACGTTGCGCCGGCTCTGCCTTGAGCAGTCGAAACCGGCCGACCACAACCAGACGATTGTCGGCCAAAGCTACGACGAGGACGGCGTCCTCGCCAAGATCCTCGCCAAGGCCCCGGCGCTCGAAGTCCTCGTGACCCCTTCCGCCCCGAACGCGGACTTCTTCCACGTCGGGCGGCGGCCGCTTGAGCTTCTGAGTGTCGACGTGGGGTACGACCATCAGGGCTTCATCGCGAACCTCGCCGCGTCGGCCTGCTTCCCAAGTCTGCGGTCATTGGAGTTCGGCGAATACAACGAAACGTACATGGCCGACTTCGCCGCCCACGTGACGCCGTTCGCCGATTACCGGGCGCTGTTCGCGTCGCCGGCGTTCGCATCGGTGAAAGTTTTTCGGTGGCGAAACCCCAAGTGTTCGCCGGAGGAGATGGCAGAGAGCCGGCGCCTCACCGCGGGCCGCCAAGTTCACGTCACGCACTGGTCTTCGGAGTGGCTGCGGTAGGCGGCCGTATTTCTCAGGCCGAGGTGGAATAAGACAGGCCGTACCAAGCGGCGTCGTTGATCGGGGGCCTCAGCCGTTGTGCAATGGCCGCAGCCGACACGCCGGCGGCCGGGGGGGAGTTGATGCGACTGGGACTGCTCGCGGACATCCACGAAGAAGTCGGCCTGCTCGAACGCGCGGTTGACGCGTTACGCGCCGCCGGCGTGTCGCAGTTCGTTGTCCTCGGGGACGTGTTCGAAACGGGGCGCGCGCTCGAGGCCACGGTCGCCGTGCTCGCCCGGCTGGGGTCGGTGGGGGTGTGGGGCAACCACGACTTCGGCCTGTGCCGCGACGTCGCCGAGCCGGTGCGGCGCCGGTACTCGCCCCAAGTCCTCGACTATTTCGGGGGCCTGCTGCCGTGGGCCGAGGTCGGCGGCTGCCGCTTCCAGCACATCGAGCCGTTCCTCGACTCCGAGGTGTTGGAAGACCTGTGGAGCTACGGCGGGGAAGGCCTCCTCGACCAAGCCCGCTCGTTCGCGGCCTGCCCGCACCCGCGGATGTTCATGGGCCACGTCCACCGTTGGGGCCTGTTCACGCCCGCGGGAAAGGTGCCGTGGTCGGGACGGGAACCGGTCTTCCTGGCCCCCGGCGAGCGCTACTTGGCGACGATGCACGCGGTCCAGCAGGGGTGGTGCGCGTGGTACGACCCGGGGTCCGGCGAATTGTGTCCGGTCTCGGTCGCCGGCGTCAGCGCCTGACCAAGTGGTTGCCGTCGGCCGGGGATTTCAGCCGTCGCTGCGGTGGGAAGCGGTTTCGGCTCCGGCGAATGAATACGGGCGTTATGCCGTAGAGGGGGGTGGATGCATGGCGGCACATATACGGACTTTGAGAGCCTATTGGAGTGATTGCGGGCGGGGGTGTGCTTCCGACACTGCCAAGGAAGTCGATCTCAAGGAAGCCAGGGCGATCTGGATGGATGAGGTCTTCGGCGTCGAGGGGAACTTCTTCGGCTTGATTGATGAGTGCGGGAACGCCATCCAGTTCCGCTTCGAGGCCAGCATTCCCGACGATGTCGATGACGGGAGCCATCTGGACATTGTGTTAATGGACTTTCCGAAACCCGATGAGAACGGCTCGTACGCCGCGGTCGTCACGATCGCTGAAGTTTATGGACTGATCGAGAAGGCGTTCCATGATGGAGTGGACCATCGTAATTTCGGGAGTCGGGTCTGCTTTTTGCCGTGGTAGTGCATTGCTTCGGCCATCGGAAGGGCTCGCGGATGGCAAGACGGCTGGGACTTATGCTATTGTCGCGCGGCGCTCGGGGACTGGCGGCCGGCGGGGCGGCGGGGTTCGCGTTCTCGCTGCTCTGCTGCGCCATGCCGTTCAGCTTCGTCATGTACCAGAACCAGCCGGGGCGGACGTTCTATTTGTTCCTGCCGTTCGGGGTGATCTGCGGGGCGGCCGGCGGGGCGACGCTGGTTGCCGTCGCCCTATTGACGCGGGCCGGCCGGCCGACCGCGTACGGCCTGTTGGGCGGGCTGCTCGCGGGGGCCGTCGCGGCGCAAGCGTTGGTGTACATGCCCGTGTTCCCGGCCATCCTGCGGCCGCGCGCCGACGAGGTCGTGCCGTGGCAAATCCTGGCCTTCCCCGGCGCCGTGTACGGCCTCGTCGGCGCGCTGGCGGCATGGGGCATCGGCAGACAACCGCCGACGGCGGAACACGGCCGTCCGCCAACACAGGGGGCGCAAGATCATGTGGACTGTCCAGAATGAGGCCTCGAATGTGGAAGTGGGACCATGTCGATTTGCAGCCGCTCCGAGTCCCGACGGGCTGGATGGTGAAATACAATCGGTTGATGGAAGTTGACCCCGACCCGGCGGCTCTCGATCTGGACGCCGCCTTGTGGTTTTTCAAACAGGATTTGTTGCAGGTGTACAGTCCGGGCCGGAATCGACTGGTCGATGTCGGGTGGACCCCGGACGGTGACCTCGCGGAAGGCGCATACGGGCTTGTCGTGTACGAAGGCAACTTCCACGGCCAACTGCTGCACGAATTCGATACTCGCTCGCGGCGAGACTTGGTCGCCGAGTTGGAGCGAGTGTTTAACGCGGCCGGCTTTCACCCGATGTGAACCCCCGGCCGTCGCAAAGGAGAATTCGCATGGGGCAGTCAGCGTCACAAGCGCATGCGTTCTACCGGGACGTGGCCCGGTCACGGAAACTGTGGTCCTGCCGCGACGACGGCGGCTTCCCCCAGCCGAAGACCTCGTCCGGCGGCCGGGCCCAGCCGTTCTGGTCGAGTCTGTCGCGGGTCCAGAAGATCATCAAGACGGTCCCCGCCTACGGCGTCTTCGAGCCGTATGAACTGACGTGGGACGAGTTCCTGACAGTGTGGGTTCCGGACCTCAAGGAATGGGGAGTGCAAGTGGGGGTCAACTGGAGCGGCAACGGGGCCGTCGGCTACGACATGGCAGCCGATGACGTGGTGGCCAATGTCAGCCACTACATCTCGCAGTCCGAGGCGAAATAAGAGAGACCGAACCGAGCGTCGCCGTTGACCGGGGGTCTCAGCCGTTGTGAAATGGAAACAGTCGCCGCGTAGGTTACAAAGGACATCTCGAATGGACAAGTGCTTGCGGTGCGGGGCGCCGGCCCCGGAGTCGGGCGTCTTGATGGTCCGGGCGAGTACGAGTTGGGACATCCGGTTCCGCCGCGCCGGGGCGTGGTCGTTCAGCCGCAAGGACCCCGTCCGGGCGGTCGCCTGCCGGGCGTGCGGGCACATCGAACTGGCGCTGGCCGCCGTCCCCC
>JAYUGD010001144.1:0-2948 GCA_043767785.1 Zavarzinella sp.
GCCGCCGGAAAGGCAAAATTCTGACTTGGCCGCCGTCTCGAAATTGGGCGTTTGATTCCAAATGAATCCGCCCCGTGAAGTCTCGACGGTCAGGTGAAGATTACATTAACAGATTTTCATCGCCTGTAAACAATAATTTTTCCAAGTCGGGCCGACGGCTGAACAGACCTGCCGATTCCTCGTTGCATCGGATGACTGTGGGGGTATCATGTGGGCTGTCTGCCACCCCGCCATTGATCGCCGCCCGCCCAGTCACTTTCACCCGTGAGAACTCCCTCCCATGTGGCGCTTCCTCTCCGCGATTACTCTTGCGCTGATCCCCGGCATGACTGCCGCCGCCGACGCGCCGGCCGAGGCAGTCTTGTACGACTTCGAGCAGGCGGCCGACCTCAAGGGCTGGGCCAACTTGGAACTTCCCAAGGCCGCGGAGCCGGCGGTCAAAATCGAACTCGCGGCCGACCACGCCACGTCAGGAAAGCAAAGTTTGAAGTTGACCTTCGCCGGCGGGCAGTGGCCGACGGTGACCACCGAACAGGTGTCGCAAGATTGGCTCCGCTTCGACACATTTAAGGCCGACGTCACGGTCAGCCGGCCGTGCGTCGTCGGGTTCACCACGCTTCAAGAGAAGAGTCAGCGCGGCCCGGAAGCGTGGGAGGCGTTGATTAGCCGGTGGAGCAAGACGGCGTTTCTGAAGCCCGGAAAAAATGCCGTGACAGGGCGGTTGCCGGACGCCAACGGGAACGGGTACGCCGTCCACGCCAAGTGGGGCAAGGTGGTCCGCTTCGAGATCTTCATGTACGCGCCACACGCCGGCGAGACGATTCACGTGGACAACATCCGCCTGTGCAATGAGAAGGTCGTGCCGGCCGCCAAAAGCAATTTCACGATTCAGGGGACGGGCTGGACCGTGCCGGGCAACGGCTCCGCGGAAGCCTGCCGGGAACTGGGGCGAAACCTCGCCCCCGTCTGGAACAAGCCGGCCCCCAAGTCGCTGGAGGACGCCGAGGCCGAGTTCCAAGCCAAGTACGCGGCGTTCAAGAAGCGGTTCCCCAAGGCGGTTCTCGCCGTCTTGCGGGACGGCGAAAAGGGCTATGACCCGGCCGACCCCGACAAGGTGTACGCGGGCTGGAAAGACGCCTACTGGACCAGCCACGGCCCCGACTCCAACTTCGTCGAGCGCGCCACGAACCGCGGACGGGCCGCGACCCACGAAATCTTCATGCGGCACCGCAGCCCGCTGATGCGCGTCGATGTCTCGTCCATCCCCGCCGGCTCAACCATCTTGGCCGCCCAATTGGTTCTGGTGCGGTCCCGGGAAAAGTCGCCGGAGAACGACCCCGAGAAGCAGCCGAGCATGTTGGTGGCCCAACCCTGCAACCGGCCGTGGGAGGAGTACGAGGTCAACGCCTTCCAGTACGCCAAGGACAAGTTCTGGGCCGACGTCGGCGGCACCGGCGCGGGCGACGACCCGGACTTCCTGCCGACGTTTCTGGCCTTCGGCCCGGGGCGGCCGGGGAAGGTGAATGTCCTCGACTTCACCCAAGCCGTGCGCTTTTGGACCGACGGGAAGCAGGCCAATCACGGCTTCATGGTTCACGGCGATTCCAACGATTACATGATGGCCTTCTCCCGCGAGGCGGCCGAGGTCAAGAACCGCCCGAGCCTGTCGGTGATCTACGTCCCGAAGTGAGGGTGAGGGGCCGGGGGCGCGGCGGGCGGCAGATTTTCGACGGCGGCCTTGAACGAACAGTCCGGACACGGTGTCCAGCCGATAGGCATTAACTCACGAAGAATTTTCCCCCGTCGCGAGATTTCGCTTGCTCGGCGGCCGGCCGGCGGCTAGAGTTTCCACTGACCGGCGGGATTCTACCCTGTGGTTGTTTGGGCGACTGCCATGGGGGGGCCCGCCGGTCACTTCACTTTTCCGCTCCCGCGAGCGACCCCGACAGATCCAAAATTTCCGACTCATCCGAACTACGAGATCAAACTGACGCCGTGTTGCCATCGTCGCTTTTCGCGCCGCGAAAAGAAACGGTGACACTCGCTTCACTTCCCAGCGCTCTCACAACGGTACGTGACCATCGACCGGGCCGGGAGGGTGTCGGCGAAACTGCCGGCGGTCCCCTTGAGCGCTTCCAAGGCCTTCGCGTCTTCCGTGGCGCTGGTGCGGGTCCGCTCGGCGGCGGACGCCGTCGCGAATTTGCCGGTCAGTTTGAGCGTAACGGCGGCGTCCTTGTCTTGCGCGTTGACGACGTGGACGACGAGCGTGCGGCCGTCCGGGGCGAGGAAGGCCGTGGGTTTCACGCCGTCCGCGGCCTTCCCGGTGACGCCGACTTCCAGGACGTGCATGCCGGGCTTGAGCGGCTCGGCCCACTGCCGGAACAGGTGGTACGGCTTGGTCAGCGTGTAGTCGTCGCCCCACTTCACGTGAATCAAGGCTTCGCCGCTGTCGCGCGGCGGGTAGGCCCAGTCGTAGGCCATGAAGACGTTGGCCCCGCCGAGGAACGCCTCGTGCATGGCGACGCCGTACTCCGTGGCCGAGTTAATCATCCCCGGCGAGGCGTCCTTCTTGCGGGCGCACCACTCCGTCACCCACACGGGCCGCTTGCCGGCGAGCTTGCGCAGGGCGCCCCAGCGGTCGCCGCGCGGGTCGTAATCGTGCGACGCGACCACGTCGAGGTATTTCCCGGCGACCTTCAGCACGGCCGGCACGTAATCCTTGGCGGCCCCCGGCGCGCTGAGCGTATTCGGCCCGACCATCTTGACCCGCGGGACTTCCAGGAACTTCTTCGCCATCTTGTCGAGGTATTCCCCGACGGCCTTGAATAAGGCGGCGTGCTCGTCGGCGGTCAGGACGTAGCCCGGCTGCGTGTGCGGCCAGTCCGGCTCGTTGGCGATGCTCAGGTACTGGACCGGGACGTCGTTCTTCTGCATGTGCGCGAGGAACG
>JAYUGD010001145.1:0-2946 GCA_043767785.1 Zavarzinella sp.
CAAAGGAACCGCTTCCAATCGCCAAAGACGCAAGCAAAATTCCGGATACGTTTTCTCGACGCAATGCTGAGAATAGCACACGCTTGTGAGATGCCGACCGAGCGAGGATTGCTCCTCGGAGTTCGGGATGACGAGCACCATATACCGTTCAAGATTTGGATCTATGATGGCACACATGCGCTGAACATCTGAATCAAGAGCGTGCCGCATCTTTCCTTGGTAGTCGGCACCTATTACCTTGACTTCAGCCACCATTTTAGGCGACTCAAAGCAGCATAGGTCAGCCTTCTTGTTGCCCCCCAATGGGTATTCGTTCACACGCAATCCACGGTTCCAGCCAGCACGGTATAACTCCCCTTGCAGCCAGCCCTCTCTGCATCCCCACGCTGACATCACGACTCCAACGGAGTCTGCCGAACTGCCGAAGAATTCAAGGAAAAAATCCTGCCACATGACGCGTAACCATTCTCGCTAAAGCGGACCCTTTCACTCTCCCCGCCACTCGTAAATCGCCGACTGCCCGTTCGTCTCTTCCAGTTCCAGGCGGGCCATTTCGGGGACGAAGTGGTGGTTGACTTTTAACTCGTCCAACATGCGGTGGGCGAGGTACTTGGCCAGCAGTTCGGCGGTGGTGTTTTCGATGGGCAGGAGGACGCAGTCGCTGCGGGGGAAGACCCACTCTTTGTCTTTGAACGTGAGGTGGACGCGGTGGTCGGCCACGTCGGCGTGGATGAGTTTGCTCTTGGTGGGGACGAGCATGAAGTGGTCGAGTTCGTCCGTCAGCTTGCGCATCAGGTTCTTGAGGGCGACGAAGTCGAACAGGTAGTGGTTCTCGTCGAGGGGGCCTTCGACGGTGGCGGCCACGCGGAAGTTGTGGCCGTGCAGGCGCTCGCATTCGGACCCTTCGTAGGTGATGAAGTGGCCGGAGCAGAAGACCAAGTAGTCCTTGGTCACGCGGACGGTGTAGCGTTCGGCCATGTTCTTCCGACTTCGGGGATCACCACGGGGTTTGAGCCGTCAGTGTACGCTGGCGCAGGGCGACGTACAGGCAGGCGGTGACGAGATCGGCCGTCGTCCCCGGGTTGCGGGCGTGACCGTCGGCCCGCAGCCAGTGGTCGAACTCGAGGAAGGCGGGACTGCCGGGGCCGCCGGCGGCCAGCACGGCCCGCGCCCGGTCGGACGCCTCGCGGGCGACAGTGAGGCCGCGCTTGCGGGCGATCAGCGTGTCCGGGTACTCGGCCAGCCAACGCAATTGCAGGTGTTGGATCGCGGGTTCGAGTCGGCCGTACTTCTTCAAACCTTCCAGTAACGTCGGGACGCCGAAGCGGAAAATGGTGTCGAAGCCGTTGGCGTACTCGGCGGCGATCTGGTCCCGGTCGGCTGCCAGTGCCATCACGTCGCGGAACGGCATCGTCGGCACGTCGCGCACGTCCTGATCTTGGGCTTCGCCCAACCCGCCGGGGACGGCCAAGCGAATTGCCTCGAACACGTTCGCGGAATCCTGAACCGTCGTCGCGGCAAACACTCGCTGCACGCCGGCTTGCAAATCGTCGCCGTCTGGCACGGCCGCCAGCGGGGCGAGCAGCAGCACGATGCCAAGGTTTGTGTTGCTGGCCACGACTTGCCGGGTAGCAGTGACGGCTTCCAAAACGGTTCCCCCCAATGGCCGCCGATACGCCTTCGCCATCACCGGGGCGATGGCCATCCCGCTCAAGATGAAGTCGAGATGCGTCAGGTCATCGAAACACGCCCTCGGATGAACATTGCCGGCCTTCTCGGCGGTCGCCTCCCATGTGCAAGCCAATAACACGTCCCGGATGCGCACCGCGTTTCGACGGCCAATGTACTCCTCACACTCCGTGTGAGGATTGGCCTCCGCCCGCGACAGGCTGGCCCCCGAAGCGGGAAGGCGATCCTCACACGGAGTGTGAGGAGTACATTTGCCGCCGCCGCCGCCGGTTCCACGGCCATCTGCGAGGGCCTGAACCATCAGCGCCGCGACATCAACGCCGGTCGTCGGCGCCAGACTCTTCCACCCCGGCACGGCGTTGACTTCCACGACGTACCACTCGCCGGCCGGGCCGGGCAGGAGATCGACGCCGGCGGCGATGGTGCCGACCGCGCTTGCGGCGGAGAGGGCCAGCGCCGTTTGCTCGGGCGTCAGCGTGACGACCTCGGTTGTCGCCCCTTGGGCCACGTTGGTCCGCCAGTCGCCCTTGGACGTGCGTTTCATGGTGGCGATCACTTGGCTGTTCAGCACGAACGCCCGCAAATCCCACCCCGGATGGGGAATGAACCGTTGCAGGTACAGCACGGCGTCGGTGCGCTCGATGGCCCGGAACGTCCGCCACGCCAACTCCGGGTCGGTGACGCGCACCAGCCCGCGCCCCTCGGAGCCGAAGATCGGCTTCACCACCACGTCCCGGCCGAGCGTTTCAAATGCGGCCATCGCCGCGTCTGCCTGCTGGCACACGATCGTCTCCGGCACCGGCAGCCCGTGCCGGGACAGGCGTTCGAGGGCGAGGTACTTGTCCACGCACACTTCGAGGGCCTTCGGCGGGTTCAGGACCGGGACGCCGCGGGCCTCCAGCGCCTGCAAGATGTCCATGCGGAAGACGACCTGTTCCAACGAGCCGGGCGGCATCGTCCGCACGATCACGCCGTCATACCCCGCGAGGTCGCCGCACGGATTCGCAGAGGGCACGGCGGCCGAGAGCGTCCGAAAATCGACGGCCTCCGCGACGTGGCCCAAGGCGGCCGCCGCCCGCTTCAAGTCGCGGACGTGCCAGCCGTCCCCGCCGGAAAGAATCGCAATTCGCATGGGAGAGAGCCGAAGATTTCTCGCAAAGGCGCAAAGTAAGCAAAGCTCGCAAAGAGTCAAAGAAAATAAATGACGGGGCTGTCGGCTGGGAAGATCATCAGCCAAGTTCGTTGACTCTTTGCGAG
>JAYUGD010001146.1:0-2942 GCA_043767785.1 Zavarzinella sp.
CCAGGGGCGGAAGCCGCCCCTGGCTATTATCCCCCGCCCCGTTGGGGCGAAAGCCCAAATCGCTTGTACCGGACCGAGGAACCCCCCGAAATGCGTATCGCCGTCGGCCAGCTTTGGCAGGAAACGAACACCTTCAACCCGGCGCCGACGACGCGCCGCGACTTCGAGGAGTTTGGCGTCGTCCGCGGCGCGGCCTTGGTCGAGCGCATGGCCGACACGAATGAACTCGGCGGCTTCATCCAGTCGCTGCGAAGTTGGCCGGAGAATCCGGAAATCGTCGGGCTGGTGCGGCTGCCGGCGTGGCCGAGCGGGACGGCGACGGCCGAGACGTTCGCGTGGCTGCGGGACGAACTGCTCGCGGCCGTCACGGCGGCCGGGCCGTGCGACGCCGTCCTGCTCGCCTTGCACGGGGCCTTGGTGTCGGCGGGCGAGCCGGACGTGGAAGGCGCCGTTCTGGAGGCGGTACGGCAACGCCTCGGGCCGCGGGTGCCGCTGGTGGCGACGCTCGACCTGCACGCCAACGTAACGCGGCGAATGGTAGCGAACGCCGACGCGCTGGTGCTGTACCACACGGCTCCGCACATTGACGTGTTTGAATCCGGGCAGCGGGCCGCCAAGATTCTTCACCGCATGTTGGCCGACGGCGTCCGGCCGACGATGGCCTTCCGCAAGCTGCCGATGGTCGCGCCCGTCGAGCGGGCCAACACGCAAGACCCGGCCAGCGTCAGTTACCGTCTCCGCGAAGAGTTGGTGCGCCTGGAACAACAGCCGGGCGTGCTGGCCGCCGGGCTGGCAACGGTGCAACCGTGGCTCGACATCCCCGATCTCGGCAGCGCGGTCCTCGTCGTGACGAACAACGATGCGCCGCAAGCCGAGCGCTTGGCCGACGTGTTGGCGGCCAATCTTTGGGGCAGTCGCCGCGAGTACCTCATCGAGTTGATGAACGCCGCCGATGCCGTGCACTTTGCCCACGAGACTCACGGCGACGGATTGATCGTCCTCAGCGACTGTGCGGACGCGACCACCTCGGGGGCGCCGGGGGACAGCACCTGGCTGTTGCGGGAGTTGGTCAAGTACCGCTGGAAGCGGCCCGCTCTGGTCACGCTCGTTTCGCCGGAAGTGGTGGCCGAGTGCTGTCGCATGGGGGAAGGTTTCACGCACGACGGCCCGGTCGGCGGGGTGCGAGACCACCGCTTCTCGAAGCCCCTGCCATTGGACACGCGCATCGAGCGATTCTTCGACGCCCGCTTTGTGATGTCGGGGCACCTGGCCCGCAACATGGCAATCGACATGGGGCCGTCCGTCGTGCTGAGTCACGGCGACGTGCGCATCGTGGTTACGTCGCGGTCCGGGCCGCACTTCTCGCCGATGCTGTTTCAGGCCGCGGGGCTGGACCCGTTCGCGGCCGGCGTGCTGATCGCCAAAAGCCCGTGCGGGTTCCGGGCGGCGTATGCGGCCCACGCCCGGGAAATCCGCGTGGTCAACGCGCCGGGCTGCGCCCCGCCGGACTTCTGGAAGTACGAGTACCGCGAAATCCCCCGCCCCCTGTGGCCGTGGGACGAGGACACGCCATTTTGACAACCCCGCCCCAAAAACCAACGTCGGTCCGCCAACTGGTGCTCGCCGTCACCGCCGCGCTGGCGGTCATCATGTACGTGGACCGTGTGTGCATCGCGTCGATGTCCGCGGACATCAAGGCCGACCTCGGACTGTCCAAGGAGGACATGGACTTGGTGCTGAGCGCGTTCTTCTGGTCGTACGCGCTCTCGCAAGTCCCCGGCGGGGTGCTCGGCCTCCGCTTCGGCCGCCGCCGCGTGATGGCCCTGTGCCTGTTCCTGTGGTCTTTCTTCACCGTGGTGTCCGGGACGGCGGGCGGCTTGGCCGCGCTGGTGGGCGCCCGGCTGGCCGTCGGCGTGACGGAGGCCGGCGCCTACCCGAACGCCGCGTCGCTCGTCAAAGGGTGGTTCCCGGTCGCCCGCCGGGGATACGCCAACAGTATGGTGTCTCTCGGCGGCCGCCTCGGCGCGCCCCTGGGGCTCTTTCTCACCCCGTGGCTCGTCGAACTGGTCGCCGGGGAGGTCGTTTGGAACGGGAAGGTGGTTCCCGGCTGGCGCGTGGTCTTGGCGATGTACGGCGTGATCGGCATGCTCTGGGCGGCCGTATTCTTCTGGGTGGTGCGTGACCAGCCGGCGAGCCACCCGTGGACAAACGAGTCTGAGGCGGCGTTGCCGGAGCAAATCTCCTCGGACGCCGCACCACTCGGGCGGACGCCGCTCTTCGTGTTCCTCTCCAGCCGCACGCTATGGGCCTTCAGCCTGATGCAATTCTTCATCAACCTCGGCTGGGCGTTCGTGGTCACGAAGCTCCCTGATTACCTGCAAACCGTCCATAACAAGACTGGCTCGGAGTATGGCTTGATGTCGGCGCTGCCAGTGTTCATCGGCTGTGCGGGAGTGTCCGTCGGCGGCTTCCTGACCGACTGGCTAATCCGCAAGATTGGCCACCAGCGCGGCAGGCTGTTGCCGATGGCGCTAGGGATGGCCGGGTGCGCCGCCGCGTTTCTGTTCTGCGCCACCGCCGACTCCGCGTGGGCCGTCGTCGCCGCCTTGTGCGTCGTGACTCTCGGCACCGACTTGGCCGTCCCCGCGATCTGGGCCGTCGCCCAAGACATCGGCGGCCGCCGCGTCGGCCCCGTCCTCGGCTGGGGCAACATGTGGGGCAACTTCGGGGCCGCCTGCTGCCCGCTGCTGCTCGGCTGGGTGCAGCGCGAATTCGGCTGGCCCGCCGTGTTCGTGACCGCCGCCGCGTCCTTCGGTATTGCGTTGGGGCTGTCGCTGATGATCGACGCGCGGAAGCCGCTGGAGGCGGAGAGTTTGCCTTCTTAGAGTGGCGTATTGTCTGCGACGGGTTGTCGTCGCTTACCTCACCCCCCGGCCCCCTCT
>JAYUGD010001147.1:0-20756 GCA_043767785.1 Zavarzinella sp.
GGCCGCAGCAGATCGGGTTGACCAGTTCCACCTCGCACCCGGCGGCCTCCAGCACGCCGACGGCCGCCCGGCCGACGGCGGGTTCGTTGAAGGTCGTCAGGCAGTCGTCGAACAGCAGCACCTTGCGCGTTTTTGGCGTGACCGACGCCGGGCGGTTGCGAAACCACTTGCGGAAGTGTTCCCGGTGGAATGCCGGCATGGGCCGGCGGCGGTCGAAGCCGGTCAGCCACTCGAAGGCCCGGCGCCACAGGCCGCGGCGGTTCATCCAATTGGCCAGCGGGGCGGCCCATGACCCGACCGCGTTCAACTGGTGGATGTGCTTCACCAAGCGGTGGCCGAGCGGCCGGCGATTCTCCGCGTAATAGGCGTGCTGAAACTCGGCCTTCAGCTTGGCCACGTCCACGTTGCTGGGGCACTCGGTCTTGCACGCCTTGCAGCTTAGGCACAGGTCCATCACGTCGTGCAGCCAGCGCTGGGCCAAGGGCGTCTTCCGCGGCTCGTCCCCCGGGGCTTGGCCACTGATCGCGAGCCGCAGGGCGTTGGCCCGGCCGCGGGTGTTGTGCTGTTCGTCCTTCGTCGCCCGGAACGACGGGCACATGGCCCCGCCCTGCGTCTTCCGGCACACGCCCGCCCCGTTGCACAACTCGACGGACGGGAAGAAGCCCTGCTGCTTCGAGTAATCGAACACCAGCGGCAGGCTGATCGGCCGGTAGGCCGGGGAATAGCGCAGGTTTTCCGTCATCGCCGGGGCGTGGACGATCTTGCCGGGGTTGAGCAACTGGTGCGGATCGAACGCGGCTTTGATTTGCCGGAAGCCCGCCTCGACCGCGTCGCCGTACATGGTGCGGTTCCACTCGCTGCGGGAGTACCCGTCCCCGTGTTCGCCGCTGAGGGAGCCGTTGAACTCCAGCACCAGCCGCGTCACCTCCTCGGTGATTTGCCGCATGCGGGCCACATCTTCGCCGTCTTTCAAGTTCAGCACCGGGCGAATGTGCAGGCAGCCGACGCTGGCGTGGCCGTAGAAGGCGCCGTCGGTCCCGTAGCGTTGGATCAACTCGCGGAAGCGGTCGGCGAACTCGGGCAGCCGGGCCGGGGCGACGGCACAATCTTCGACGAACGTGACGGGCTTGCGGTCCCCCGGCAGGCCGTTGAGCAGGGGCATGGCCGCGCTGCGCAGGTTCCAAAGCTGGTCGCGCAGGTCGGCCCGCACCGCCGGGACGCAGGCCGTCATGCCGGCGGCGCCGTCGAGCCGCCGCCGCAACTTCTTGACGCGGTCGGCGACTTCCAATTCCGAATCGCCGACGAACTCCACCATCAGCAAGGCGTCCGGCGTCCCCTGAATGGCGGCCATCATCGTCTGGAAGCCGCGCTGCGCCCGGGCGAGGCGGATCAGCATGGCGTCCATCAACTCCACGGCCGACGGCTCAAACTCCAGGCACACGGCGACGGCATCCAACGCCGAGCGCAGGGAGGAGAAGTGCGGCACCAACAGCCCGCGCGCCGCCGGCTTGGGGACGAGGTGAAGCTCCGCCTCCGTCAACACCGCCAGCGTCCCCTCCGACCCGACGACCAACGGCACCAGCGACCGCTTCGGCGGCCCGCCGACATACCAAGTGTCGTGGAACTCCGGCAAATAGGCCGCGAGGTTGTACCCGCTCACGCGCCGCAAAATGTTCGGGAAGCGGGCGACGATCTCGGCCCGGTGCGTCGTCAGCACGTCGTCCAGCGCCCGCAGGCCGGCGCCCTCGGCCGTCTTCGCGGCCTTGCGGACGTCGTGTTCCGTGGGCGTCAGTTCCCGCAGCGTGACCGCTTGGCCGTCGCTCAAGATCGCGTTCAAACTTTTGACGTGGTGAACCGTCTGCCCGTACTTCACCGAGCGCGAGCCGGCCGAGTTGTTGCCGATCATGCCGCCGAGCGTCGCCCGGCTCGCCGTCGCCACGTCCGGCCCGAACAAGAGGTTGTCCGCGGCGAGGCGCTTGTTCAAGTGGTCCAGAACCACGCCCGGCTGCACGCGCGCCGTGCGGCCGGGCACATCCACCTCCAACACCTGATTCAGATACTTGGAACAGTCGATGACCAGCCCCGACCCAATGGACTGCCCGGTGAGACTGGTCCCGCCGCCGCGCGGCACGATGGGCGTCCGCGTCTCCAACGCGATTTGAACCGCGGAGGTCAGGGCTTCGACCGTGCGCGGGATGACCACGCCGGCCGGCATCACCTGATAGATGCTCGCGTCCGTGGCGTACAGCCGCCGGCTCGGGTCGTCGAAGCGGACCTCGCCGTCAACGTGCTTGGTCAGGTAGCCGATGAGGCTCTGGCGCTTCTCGGCGGCGAAGTCGTGCATGGGGGGAATTGTACGGCCGCCCGGCTCACGTCACCGTCGCGGCGATCTTCTTGATGCGCTCCAGGGCCGTCCGGGCCGCGTGGTCCGGGTCGTCCTTGTGCGGGTAGAGTTCGATCGTCACCCAGCCGTCGTAGCCGATGTCCTTGATGGCCTTCAGCACGGGGGCGAAGTCGATGGCCCCCTCGCCGGGGATCATGTGGTGGTGCACCCGCGTGGCGGCGATGTCTTCCAGGTGGACGTGCTTGACGTGCTTCGCCAATCGCTTGACCGAGACGGCCGGGTCTTCGCCGACGCAGTATTGGTGGCCGATGTCGAAGTTCAATCCCACGGCCGGGGAGGTCATGTAGCCCATGAACTCCTCGGCCTGCTCGCACGTCTCGATCAACAGGCCCGGCTCCGGTTCGACGAGCAACTGCACGCCGATGCGCTCGGCGTGGTCGGCGACCGGCTTGATCTCTTCGACGAACATCTTCATGGCCGCCGCCCACGACTCCCCTGGCCCGACCGGGCCGCCCGGCTCGGTGGTGATGCACTTGGCGCCCAAGTCTTTCGCCAGCGTCAGCGCCCGCGTCGTGTGGTCGATGCGCACGCGGCGGTAGTTGTAGTCCGGCTCGATCCACGACGGGTGCCAGTACAGTTGCCGGTGGTCGCCGATGGCGTGCATCATGAACGCGTTGATGTTCGAGATTTGCAGGTTGTTCTTGGCCAACTCATCCCGCAAACTCTGGACGTGTTCCGGCAGCATGAACGCCGGCCATGCGTGCGGAACGTCCGCCATGATCTCGACGGCCGGGTAGCCGATGGCCGCGAGCCGGCGGGCCGTCTCGGCGAAGGAGTATTTGAGGTAGGCGTTGGTGCTGAAGGCGAATTTCATCGGGACAAGGTTCCAAGGTAAGGGCCGCGGGCCGGTCGGTTTTGGTTTTTAGCTCCAACGGAGCGTTCGCTTGTAGCCAGGCCCGGGAGGGCCTGGTCAACGGTCTCCCGCGCCCTTCTTCAAGCCGCAACGGGGCAGCCGGACCCGTGTCCCAGTTCCGACCGCTCCGTTGGGGCTTAAAACCTTTTTGGCGTCTGGTCCAGGCCCTTCCGGGCCTGGCTACATCCGGCCGCCCCGTTGGGGCTGAAAAACAAGGTCATGCGTCGTCTCGCTGTGATTTTGACTTGGGCAGGAGTACGGGTAAGGCACTGACCAAAACCAGCCGGCGCGCGTCATAGACGGTGTATTTTATGGACAAAGGCCGGATGATTCCGGACCAGATCTGACCCGGTTCCGTGGTTAAATCGTTCAACTGCTCTCCAAACTGTGGATAAAGTTGAAGCCGGCGGTGCAACTCTCGCAAGGCGTCGGCAAACTCCGGCCAGTCTCCCCGCTCACGGGCAACGTCAGCCAAGGTACGCAATTGGTCGAACACCCGTCCCGTGTACGACACCCGGTACGACGCCGGCTCGGACGCGGTGTCGCTCACTTGACTCCAGCCCGCTTTTCCAAGTCGTCAATAATTTCCTCGAACGTGTACAGGCGCGACGTTTCTGCCTCTCGTAGCTCTGCTAAATGGGCTTCAAGATCGAACGTTTGCTTGATATAGGCCAGTAAATCTGGTGGAATCTTGTCATCAAACTGAGCCGGCGGCTTTGGCTGGTTGGGTTGCACGGTCGCTCCTCCCTGTCAGTTTACCGACATTATAACGCATCGGCGGCCGTTTCTACCCCACATACCGCCCCACGAACGCCTCGAACATCCGCCACTGCTTGAAGAAGTCTTGCTCGGCGGTCCCCAGCGGGCTTTTGAAGAAGCAGGCCAGTTCGGCCAGCACGCCGGCGTGGCCCCGGCGCTGGGCGAACAGGGCGAGGCGGGCGAGGTCGATCGCCAGCGGGGCGGCGAGGATCGAGTCGCAGCCCTGCCAGGTGAACTGCAAGGCCATCTTGGTGCCGAGGAACCCTTCAAAATGAATGTGGTCCCACGCGGTCTTCCAGTCGTCGAGCGACTCGACGTACTCGATGGACACCAGCGACTGCGGCTTGTACCCGAGGATGGCCGGCAGCGACGCATCTTTCGACTTCACCTTGGACGCCTTGTTCGCCGGGTTGCTCAGTGTCCGGCCGTCGCCGCCGCCCAGGATGTTGTGCCCGATCCAACTGTGGACTTTCAGGTTGCGGGCCGCGAACATCGGGGCCAGCACGGTCTTCAACAGCGTCTCGCCGGTCTTGCCGTCCTGCCCCGCGTAGGGGGCCTTCTTGAGCCGGGCCAGTTCGTCCAGCGCCGGGGAGGTCGCCCCGAACGACGGCGTGAAGTTCACATAAGGCAGGCCCATGTCCAGCGCCGCGTAGGCGTAGATGCCGCTGGCCGGCAGGGCCGGGTTCTCGGCCCGTGATAGCGCGGCTTGCAACGCCTTCAAGGAAGCGTGTTCCGGTCCGGCGGCGAACGGCGGCTCCGTCGAGGCGACGTTCAACACCACGACTTGGTCGAGCGCGTGTTTCTTTTGAAACGCCCGCACGTCGGCCTGCACGCGGTCGATGGCGTCTTTCGGACTCCCGGCCGCCGGCGCGGGCTGGACATTTTCTGACCACGCCAGCAAATCCGGTGAGCAGGCTTCGATCAGCCGGGCGGTGAAGAGACCGGAGCGTTCGTTGAGGCCGAGGGCCGATTCGCGGAAGGTGGATTGCCGGATGTCGTGCCCGCCGACGACGAAGTCGGCCGGGGCGTCGAGGGCCAGCGCGCTCACCAGCGGATTCGCGGTGACGAGGCCGGTGGTCGTGGCCAGCCCCCGCGAGAGGGCCGACAACCCCATCGCCACCGTGGAGCCGACGCCGCCGAACGCACCAACAAGCCACAAGCCGACGCGTCGATTCGCCATGACCGCCAATCAACCGAGGAGAGGGAGAAAGCCCGCGGGGTGGGATGGGGAAATTCTCCCGAACCGGGAGTGCAAGTCAAGCGCCGAATCGCCGCCGGCCCGTGATCGCCCCCATTTCACCGGGGCGGGCGCCGTGTTTTCCCCTCACCGCCGGCTGATTTCCGTCAGCCGCTTCTCGGCCTCGGCGACGCGGTTGGCGTCCGTGTCGTTGTTCAGGACGGCCTTGTACATCTCCTTCGCCTTGTCGTACATCTTGAGCTGCCGGTCGTAGAGCCGGGCGGCCCGCAGGCGCGCGTCGGTGTTGCCGGCCTTGTTCCACTGGATGGAGCGCTCGTAGTACGCGGCGGCCCGCAGGTATTGCGGGCGGGGGCGGTAGTCCTCGTAGATGTCGCCCAGTTGGTAGGCGGCCTCGGCGATCTTGTCCGACTCGGGGTGGCGGTCCAGCAACCCCTGCAAGAGGATCTCGGCCCGGCGTTGGTTGTCCACGTACTCCTCGCCCGAGCCGCGGCGGTGGAAGTCCATCGCCCGGCGGAACAGGGCGTTGGCCTCGGGAATGTTCTTGCTCGCCTGCAGTGTGGGCGGGGGCACGTCCTTGATGTCGAGCCGGTAGGAATACTTCATCATCCGGTGGTAGGACCGGATTTCGTCCTCGACCCAGCGCTCCTTCTCGAGTTCGTTAATGCCGTCGTAGTGCTGGCGCAGCTTGTCGAGGGCGGCCCAGTAGTCCTTGCGGACCTTCAAGAGGTTCTCGACGAGTTCGACCTCGGACATTTTGGCCGGGTCGGCGGGCTTGGGCGGCGGGGCGGTGACGGTGTTGGTGTCCGCGGCGACGTACACGGCGGTCCCGCCGCCGGCGAGCAACGTAGGGATGAGCAACCAGCGGAGGGACACGGGACGGCTCCTGGGATTGGTTCCCCCTTCCCGTCTCGGGAAGGGGGTTAGGGGGTTAGGTTGCCTTTCGCGGTGAGCGAGTTCTTAAAGGCAACCTAACCCCCCGGCCCCCTTCCCGAGACGGGAAGGGGGAAAAAAACCGCCCCCCGTCACTTCTCCAGCGCCCGCGCCTCCGCGGTCGGCGGCACGGTCCCGGCGGGACGGGGCGGGTCGATCCGCCCGAAGATCATGCGGCCGGCGGGGGTCTGCAGCACGCTCGTCACGGTGATGCCGACCTCGTTGCCGATCTGGGGGCGGCCCTGTTCGACGACGACCATCGTGCCGTCTTCCAAGTACCCGATCCCCTGGCCCGGCTGGTCCCCCGGCTTCACCAGCTTGAGCGTGAGGATTTCCCCCGGCAGCGCCACCGTCTTCAGGGAGTTCGCCACCTCGTTCAGGTTGATGACGGCCACGCCCTGGAGCTGCGCGATCTTGTTCAGGTTGAAGTCGTTCGTGACCACCCGGCCCTCGACGGCCTTGGCGAACAGCACCAGCCGCTCGTCCACGCGGACCTTGTCGCTCAGGTCGCGCAGCTCGGCCACGTTCCCGTCGTGCATGATCAACTCGATCTTCGGGTTGCCCTGCATCTTTTTGAGGATGTCCAGCCCGCGGCGGCCGCGGTTGCGCTTCATCTTGTCCGAGCTGTCCGCGATGGCCTGCAGCTCGTTCAGGACGAACCGCGTCACAATCAGCTTGGAGTCGATCAGTTGAGTATCGCACAAGTCCGCGATGCGGCCGTCGATAATTACGCTCGTGTCGAGGATCAGGGGCTTGTGCCCCTTGGTTTGTTTGGCAAATTCGACATAAGGGATAATGAACCGAAAATCGTCCTTCGTCTGCAAAAGCGTTGAAATCGTTATGTAGCAACACACGATCGTGATGAACATGCGGGCCACGACCATGATGCCCTCGTTCCCGTCCCCGCCGAACCACGACCCGAGGAACCGCTCCAAGGCCAGCGAGAACAGCCACCCGAGCAGCAGGCCGAGCAGCAGGCCGAAGTACAGAGCCGACAGCGTGGAGATTTGCTTGTTCCGCTCCCACAGGTCCGTGAACAGGACGATCGACCCGACGGCGAGGACGAGGAGCCCGGCCCGGACGCCGAGCCAGAAGTTGCGGCCGTCGGTCCCCTTGTCGGCGAACGTGTCGAACGCGGCGATGCCGACCCCGAGCAGAAAGGCGACGAACAGCCCGCGGAGTAGCCAGAGCAACATGGGAAAGACCTTTCGGGTGGGGAACCGCCCCGGTGACGTGGGAGTCCAGACGGCCGAGGCGGGGATGATCGGGGGTTATCTTAGGGGCGGCGGGGGAAGAGGACATGGTGACATGGTGACATGGTGACATGGTGACAAAAACCAAGGCGAGCCGAGCGGCGTCAGCCGCCGGGTGTTGCGCGGCGTCCCACACCCGACGCCTGACAGCGTCGGCTCGCCTGTCTTTGTCACCTTGTCACCTTGTCACCCCCGTCACCTTGTCATCCGTCTGCCTCCGGGCAGAACAGCCTCGCGTGTTCCTCGCGGGCGAAGCGGTCGGTCATGCCGGCCAGGTAGTCGGCGACGACGCGCTCCAGGTGCGGCTCGGCGGAAACGCTTCGCCCCACGCGGGCGGGGGCGCCGGCCCAGCGGCGCAGGTGCCGGTCGGGCAGGAGGTCCGGATTGGCGACGGTCTCAGTGAACAGGCGGGTGAGGACGGCCTTCCCCTTCTCGGCCATGCGCACGACGCGGTGGTGGCGGTAGACGCGCTCACGCAGGAAGCGGCCGAGTTCGGCGGTCTGTTCCGCCACGGCCGGGGAGAAGCCGACCAGCGGGTGCGGGCAGGCCCGCACGTCGGCCACACTGGTGATGCGGTGCGTTTCCAGCCGGCGTTCCGTTTCCAGAATCAAATCCAGCACCAGTTTGGCGATCAGGTCGCGGATGACGGCCGTGCGGATTCCGTCGGCGGTCAAGCTCGGGTACTTGTCCAAGACGGGCTTGGCGGTCTCGCGCCACAGCGGCACGCCGGCGATTTCGTCGAGCGTGATGAGGCCGATGCCGAGGGCGTCGTCCGTGTCGTGGGCGCCGTAGGCCAAGCTGTCGGCCGCGTCGGCGAGTTGGGCTTCCAGCAGCGGGGAGCCGACTTCCCAAAACTCGCGCACGCCCGGGTCGTCGCGCCGCTTCGAGTGTTGGACGAACGCCTCGCGCAACTCCCACGACAGGTTCAGGCCGGGGAAGTCCGGGTAGCGTTCTTCCAGCAAATCCACGCGGCGCAGGCCATACAGGTTGTGGTCGAAGCCGCCGTGGTCTTTCAGGCAGGCGGCGAGGGCCTGTTCCCCCGCGTGGCCGAACGGCGGGTGGCCCAGATCGTGGGAGAGGGCGATGGCCTCCGTCAAGTCTTCGTTGAGGCGCAACCGGCGGGCGGCGGTCCGGCTGATCTGGGCGACTTCCAGCGTGTGCGTCAGCCGACTGCGGTGGTGGTCATTGATGCGGCCGACGAGGACTTGGGTCTTGCCGAGCATCCGCCGGAAGGCGGTGCAGTGGACGATTCGCTCCCGGTCCCGCTGGAACATGGTGCGGAACGGGTGCGGCTCTTCGTGGTGGAACCGGCCCCGACTCTGGCCGGCCCGCATGGCGTGCGGGGCGAGCCATTGGTCTTCGAATGTGGCCCAAGTGGTCATTTGTTAAATTCAAACGAAAGAGAAAGGCATTAACCACAAAGGCACAAAGCCGAACAAAGACGCACGAAGAAGAGCAGAAAAGAAATTCTTCTCTGCTCTTCTTCGTGAAACTTTGTGTGACCTTCGTGCCTTTGTGGTTAATCTTGTTGTTAACTCTCGCTTAACCCGCATTCGTCCCCGTCGCCGCGAAGTCTTCCATCTTGCGGGCGACGGCCAGCGGCAGCACCTTGCGGAGTTTGCGCGACCGGCGGACTTCCGTCCAGTTCTTCAGGATGGCGTTGGCCTGGCGGCTGTCGGTGCGGGCGTGGTAGGCGATGATGAGCGGGTGGATCCACTCGTAATCGACGTAGTTGCAGTCGATGACCGCCACGCTCTTGCCGTGCAGCTTGAGGGCCAAGTCGCCTTCCTCGTCGAGGACGATCAGCTCGCCGCCGGTCATGCCGGAGCCGACTTCGTTCTCGATGGGGCCGAGGATCACGACGCGGCCGCGGGTCATGTACTCGCAGGCGTACTTGCCGGCGGCCTCGGCCACGATGGTCGCCCCGGAGTTGCGGATGCCGAGCCGGTGGCCGGCCTGCCCGCCGAGGAAGATCGTCCCGCCGGTAGCCCCGTAGCCGATGTTGTTGCCGGCCACGCTCTGGATGACGCCGCCGTAGTCGCTGGCCTTGTAGTCGAGCGTCACGACCACGGTCCCGCCGGAAATGCCCTTGGCGACGCCGTCCTGGGCGAAGCCCTTGAGTTCCAAGTCGAGGCTGTTGACGCACCACGCGCCGAAACTCTGGCCGGCCTCGCCCGTGAAGCTGGCCTTCACGCGCCGGTTGCCCGGGATGCCCTCGCGGCCGTAGGTCTTGGCGATCACCCCGGCGAGCGTCGCCCCGACGGAGCGGTCGCTGTTGCGGATGCGGTACGCGAGGTCCGCGTTCTTGCCGGCGTCCACGGCGGCCTTGGCGTCGTCCGCCAACGTCTCGTTCATGGTCTTCGCGCCGAGCGGGCCGCACACGCCGGTGTTGCCGGTGGTCTGCGGGAAGTTTTGGGCCAGGGCGTCCAAAGCCATGTCCGGCCGGATGAACTTGCTCACGTCCGCCAGCGCGGCCCGGCCGGGCAGGGTGGGGTTCTTGATGAGCAGGTCGCTCTTGCCGGCCAGTTCGCGGATGTGCTTGAAGCCCATCTGCGACAGCAGCGTCCGCACTTCCCCGGCGACTTGGTGCAGGTACGCCTTGGTGTGTTCCGGGTGCCCCTTGTACTCGCCCTGCGTCCCGGTGATGCCGGTCGGGCAGTTCGGGATGTGGCAACTCTTGCAGACGATGCACCCGACGGACACCATCAGGGCCTGCCCGAAGCTGAACTGCTCGGCCCCGAAGCACGCGTACTTGATCACGTCGTGCCCGTTCTTGATCCCGCCGCCGACCCGCAGCACGACGCTGCCGCGCATGCCGTTGGTCACGAGCGCTTGGTGCGCCTCGGCCAAGCCCATCTCGCTGGGCAGGCCGGCGTGCTCCTTGCTGGAGAGCATGGCCGCCCCGGTGCCGCCGTCGATGCCGTCGATCTCGATGATGTTGGCCCCGGCCTTGGCGACGCCGACCGCGATGGTCCCGATGTTTTCGACGGCCACCAGCTTCACGCTGACCGGCACGCCGGGCTTGATGGCCTTCAAGTCGTGGATGAGCTGGGCCAAGTCCTCGATCGAGTAGATGTCGTGGTGCGGCGGCGGGCTGATGAGGTCGTTGCCCGGCCGGCCGAAGCGGATCTCGGCGATCTCCTTCGTCACCTTCTTGCCCATCAACTGGCCGCCCTCGCCGGGCTTGGCGCCCTGGGCCATCTTGATCTGGATCTCGTCCGCGTTCATCAGGTACTCGGCGTCCACGCCGAACCGGCCGGACGCGACTTGCCGGATGCGGCTGCGGAACCGGCTCTTGCGCAGGTCGCCGTTGAGGGCGTACACCTCCGGCTGCGCCTCCCGCTCGGCCAGCGTCTTCTCCCAGAACGGCCCCCACGGGCGTTCGGGCGCGTCGTTGCGGTTGCGGGCCTCCCCGCCCTCGCCGGCGTTGCTGTACCCGCCGATCTCGTTGAAGGCGGCGGCCAGCGTCTGGTGCGACGCCCCGGTGAGCGCGCCGTGGCTCATGGCCGCGCCGCGGAAGTGGTTGATAATCAGGTCAAGCGCGTCCTGCACCTCGGCCATCGGCGTCGTCGCGTTGGTCTTCTTGATGAGGAACAGGTCGCGCAGCACCGTCGGCGGGCGGGTGTTCACCATGTCCGTGAACTTGGGCCACTTGTCCGCGACGCGCTGCTGCGCCCCCAAGTCCGGCTCCTGTGGCGGGGCGGTGTACGCGATCTCGCCGCCGGCGCCTTCCGGCTCCGGGTGGGCCTCCCGCACGCTGTCGCGCAGGGCCATGCGGACCTTGGCGTTGAAGGCCATGTAGTCCTTGTTACGGCCGAGGACGGTCATCTTCTCGGCCTGGTCGACGCGCCACTGGGCGTCTTCGACCAGTTCCTTCAGGTTCAGCCCGGCGATGCGGGACGGGAAGTCCCCGAGGAAGTCCATCAACTGCGGGCCGAAGCCGACGGCCTCGAACAGTTGGGCGCCGCGGTAGCCCTCGATGGTCGTGATGCCCATCTTGGCGATGATCTTCTTGATCGAGTCTTCCAGCGCGCCGAACAGGTTCTCCAGACACTCGTGGGCCGAGATGGTGACTTCCTGCTTCGTCTCGGCGTCCTTGAACGTCAGGCCGTTCTTGATGAGCCGCAACATCAGGTACGGGTGCACGGCGTCGGCCCCGAAGCCGACGAGGCAGCAGATGTCGTGGCCTTCCTGCACGTCCATCGCCTGGACGATCAGGCTGCACTTGTCCCGCAGCCCCTGCTGGCACAGGAACGTGTGGACGGCCCCGAGGGCCAGCAGCGACGGGATCGGCACGATGCCCTTGCTGACGGCTTCCTTGTCCGAGACGCACAGGACGGCGTACCCGGCGTGGACGGCCTTCTCGGCCTCGCTGCGGATGCGGTGCAGGGCCTCGCGCAGGGACTGCTCGCCGCCGGCCATCAGGAACGTCGCGTCGATGGTCGTGTAGCCGAGGACTTCGTTGCGGCGGATCTCCTCGATCACGGCGTCCGAGATCACCGGGGCGGACAGTTCCATCTGCCGCACGGGCAGGGCGCCGGCCTTGTCGTCCCGGTCGCGGAACCCGCCCGGCCGGCCGAGGTAGGTGGCCAGCGACATCGCCCCGCCCTCGCGGTACGGGTCGATGGGCGGGTTGGTCACTTCCGCGAACGTCTGCTGCAAATACTTGAACAGGGTGGGGTGGTGGTTGCTGAAAATCGTCAGCACGCGGTCGTACCCCATCGACCCGAGCGGCTCCTTCTTGAGCTTGGCCATGTCCTTGACGAACACGGCCCGCTCGAAGTCCCACCCGGCGGCCTGCAACAAATGGTCGAGGGACCACTTGCGGGCCGACAGCATCCCGCCGACCTGGTCGTCGATCTGCGTGGTGAAGTCGAAGCCTTCCGGGACGAGGATCTCGTTGCGGTTGACCTCGTGGACGTTGCCGAGTTCGGCCTTCACCTCGTCCGCCACGCGCTTCATCGTCTGGTGGTGGTCGAGCCGCTCGCCGGTCAGCGTGTCGAGGGCGATCATCTGGCCGGGCTGCAGTTGCCCGCTGGCCACGATGTCGGCCGCGTCCACGCCGAACACGCCGGACTCCGAGCCGATGTACAGCCAGCCGCGCTTGTCGGCGCTCCAGCGCACCGGGCGCAGGCCCATGCGGTCCACGGCCCCGACGACGACGCGGCCGTCCGTGGCGATCAGGCCGGCCGGGCCGTCCCACGCGCACAGGCTGCCGAACGTTCGCCGGCAGTAACCGAACAGGTCAACCGCGTCCTTGCCCCAGAACTCGGCCTCGGTGTCCCACACCGGCGGCACGCTGAGGCGGATCGCCCGCAGCAGGCTCCAGTTGCGTTCGAGCATCAAGTGCTCGACCCACTCGTCCAAGCTGGCCGAGTCGCTCATCTTGGGGGAGAGCAGGTCGCCGCCGGGGATGGCCGGGCTGAGGCCGCGCGAGTAGGCGTGGACCGCGTTGCGGTTCGTGCGGATGGTGTTGATTTCGCCGTTGTGGCAACTGTACCGGAACGGCTGGCCCAACGCCCAGTTCGGGTAGGTGTTCGTCGAGTACCGGCGGTGGAAGATGGCGATGCCGGACTCGAAGTCGTCCCGCGCCAAGTCGGGGTAGAAGTCCGCGAACTGTGGGGAGGTTAGCAGCCCCTTGTAGCTCACGAGCGTCGGCGACAGCGACGGCATGTAGACGCTCAGGCCTTCTTCGACGAACTGCTGCCGCAGGGCGAGCCGCTGACGGTACAGCCACTTCTCGACGGCCGGGACGGCGTCGTTGCAGCGCAGCAAGAGTTGCTCGAAGCTCTTGGGCCGGACGGCCAAGGCGCGTTCCGGCAGCGCGTCGTCGTTGACGGGGATGTCCCGCCAGCCGAACCAGTGGGCCGGCCCGCCGCTGAGGGCCTTGTGAATCAGGGCCTTGGCCCGGTCGTACTTGGCCTGGTCGCGGTCGTTGAAGAAGAACACGCCGACGACGAGCTTGTCTTCGGGCTTGAGGTACTTCGCCTGGTCGAACGTGAGCCGCTTGGCTTCTTCCTTGAAGAAGTCCTGCGGGACGTGACACGTCAGGCCGGCGCCGTCCCCGGTGCCGGCGCAGACGCCGCCGCGGTGTTCGAGGGCCTTGAGCGCAACGATAGCCTTCCTGACCACCTCGGACGTGGGTTTCCCATCTTTGGAAGCCACGGCGCCGATGCCGCAGGCGTCTTTGCCCACGTCGTCCGAATAGAGGAGTTCCCCGGACCGGATCAGCGCCAAGCCGTCGTTCATCGCCCTAAGTCCTTCTGCGTCACACAGAGTTGGAACAGAACCGCCGCCCCGGCGCGCCCAAACGCCGCCGGGTGCAACCTACAGATTTTACTGACCCGGCGGGGGGGCACAAGGTTGAGACGGGAATTCCGGGCGGATTGGCTGCGCCGTGAAATCCGTCCCAATCCCTTCACCCGGCAAGTTCGGAAAAACCGATAATGCCGGAAGAGTTCGGAGAGGGAGCACCGAGAAAATGACCGTCGTTGGGCCTTGGGCCGGACGATTTCGACCGCTTCGCCTCACTCTGATGGCCGGGTGGGCCGCGGCCGGCTGCGCGCCGCTGACCACGCACCGGACGGACTTCGCGGCGGGATTGCCGGCCCGGCCGGCGGACTTCGTGCGCCCAACTTATGCCTCCGCCCCGTCTGACGGGGTCGTGCAAGTCCAAGCCGTCGTCACGCCACCACCGCTCGCGTTTGCCGAGGAGCTTACCCCGCAGGCGGTCATCGAACACGTCCTCGCCCAAAACCCGACGCTTGCCCAGATGGCGGCGGCCGTGCAGGCGGCGGCGGCCCGGCGGCCGCAAGTGACTTCGCTCGACGACCCGACGTTTTCGAGTTGGGTGGCCCCCGCGAGCCTCGGGTCGAACAAGGTAAACGATTCGGCCCGGTTCGAAGTCAGTCAGAAGTTCCCGTACCCCGGCAAGCGGGAACTCCGCGGCGACGCCGCCCAAGCCCAAGAAACGGCGGCCGCGTTCGACTTGGAGGACACGAAGCTCCAACTCATCGAGAGCGTGCGGACCGCCTACGCCGACTACTACTTGGCCGAGCGGGCGGCCGAGGTGAACGCCGAGGGGCTGACGCTCTTGGCCGAGTTCAAGCGGAACGCCGAGACGCGGTACAAGACCGGCCAGGCGCCGCAGCAGGATTTGCTGCAAGCCGACGTCGAGATCGGCCGGCGGCGCGAAGCCCGGCTCGGCGTGGACCGGGCGAAGACCGTCGCCGTCGCCCGCCTCAACACGCTCATGAACCGGCCGCCGGAAGCCCCCCTGCCCCCGCCGGCGAAGGAACTGAAACGCCCGGCGCCGCTCCCGGCCGTCCCGGCCCTGCGGGACGCGGCCTTGGCCCGCCGCCCGGACCTGCAAGCGCTCCAAGCGCGCGTGGCCGCCGACACGGCGGCCCTCGCCCTGGCGCACAAGGAGTATTACCCGGACATCGAGACGATGGCCGCCTACGACTCCTTCTGGCAGGCGGCCGACAACCAACAGCGGCTCCGCCCGCAAGTCGGCGTGCGGCTAAACCTGCCCCTGCGACTCGGGCGGCGCGACGGCGCGGTGTCCGAGGCCGAGGCCATGCTGATGCAGCGGCGGGCGGCCCTCGCGCGGCAGCAGAACCAAGTCGCCTTCGACATCCAGCAGGCTTACGCCCAAGCGGGCGAGAGCGCCCAGGCCGTCAAGCTGTACGCGGAGACGATCCTGCCCGCGGCAACGGAGAACGTAAAGTCGGCGCAGTCGGCGTACGTCACCGGGAAGGCGCCGTTCCTGACCCTGATCGAGGCGCAGCGGAACTTGGTCGAACTCCGCGACCGGGCGTTCACAGCGGGCGCCGACTACGAGCGGCGGCTGGCGACATTGGAGCGCGTGATCGGCGGGCCGCTGCCGGCGGGGCGAGAGACGCCGGCGGCGTTGCCGCGGCCGGAGGAATAGCAGCGTGCGGGAAACAACGGGGAGCGGGGACGGCTTCATACTCGTCTGTTTTCGGTCCAACGGACCGCTTAACATAGCCCAGCCCGCAAGGGCTGGGTTGGCGAACCATCGAGAACCTTCGGCCTGAAGGGCCGATTATCCACTCAAGGCCAGTCAGGGAACCGAAGACTGAAACCCAAAGATAATCGGTCCTTCAGACCGAGGTCGTTGGCGGGTGGTTAACCCAGCCCTTTCGGGCTGGGCTATGTTAAGCGGTCCGTTGGACCGAAAATTCGACGAGTCCGCTACGGTATTCTGAACTCCGCTGTAAGCCGTGCGTTCGCCTCGGCTTGGGACAGACCTTGTCCCAAGCCAAGGCAAGACCGCAGCTCACCGCCGCGGCCGTTTTCGCCCTGCACACGTTCAACGCGGCCAAACAAGCAACGGCGTGTCCCGCGGAGTTGCCCAGCTTGCGCCACCGGCCCAACCGTCGCTTTTTCCGATTTACTTCCCTGCCCCGCGTGATTTCGGTTACACTTTCCCCATCGGCGCAGCCACGCTTGCCGGCCGCCGTTTTCCTCCTTGCCCTCCAACAAGCCTCGCTTGCCCGAAAGGTCCGCCCATGAGTCTCCGCAAGTCCTCCCGCCGCGCCCCGCTGACCCTGCAAACCCTCGAACGGCGAGAGAACCCCGCCGGCAACGTCGTCACGTCGATGGCCGGCGGCGTCCTCACCCTGACCGGCACGGACGAGGCCGAGACGTTCACCATCAAGAACGGCGCGACGGCCGGGACGTATGTGCTGACGGGGACCGGCTTGACGACCATCGACGGCGCCGCCAACGTGACCACGCTGGCGGCCACGTCCGTCAAAATGGTTCTCAACGGCGGGGACGACACGGTGGCCGCGGACACGGGCTTCCCGCTCACGATCACCGGCGCCTTGACGATCAACGGCGGGGACGGCGCCAACACCGTGAACTTCACGACGACGGCCAGCCCGGTGACGTTGACGAGCCTCGCGTACACCGGCGGCGAGGGGTTTGACAGCCTGTTCATCGGCCAAGGGACGACGGCGGGCGCGGCCTCGACGGTCGCCGGGGCCGTCGCGTTTACCCCCGGCAACGGCGGGTCGGACTTGCAATTGACGAACACGACCGTCGGCGGGGAAGTGACGGACAAGGCCGGCGTGGGCGACGACATCATCACCCTGACGCAACTGACCGCGAACAAGAGCGTCGCCGCCGACTTGAGTTATGGCGACGGCACGCTGTCGGCGAGTCTGAACACCGTGATCGCCGGCGGGCTGTCGTACAAGGCCCTGGACGGGGCGGACGACGTCACCCTCAACGCCGTGGCGGTCAACGGCGCGGCCGGGGTGACGGTCGCCGGCGGCATCGGCGACGCGAACCTGACCACGTCCAACACGGTGAGCGTCCCGGCCGGCGGGCTGAGCGTGGCCGCGACCAACGGGTTTTCCGACATCGTCCTCGCCGGCACGCTGACACTCCTTGGTGACTTCAAAGTCAACAACCTGTCCGCCGACGTGTCGAACGGGGCCGCGGTGACGGCCGCCAACGTCAGCCTCGTCACCGGCGACAGCTTCTTCGTCTCCACGTCGGGGAGCGGGGCGTGGACGGTGAAGAAGAACCTCACGCTGTCCGCCTCTTCCCCGGTCGGGGTGAGTTTCGGGTCATCCACTTTCAACAACTTGAACTTGGACGGGACGCTGACGGCCACGGCCACCCAGAGCCTCACCGTCCAAGTCAACAGCGGCACCGTCAAGGGCGCCGCCACCGTGACCAGCAAGACCGGCGGGGCGACACTCCAGCAGGTCGGGGCCGGCAACGTGCAATACCAGAAGGGCGTCACTGTCAAAGGGTTCACGCAGGGCCGCGTCCGGTTCGACGCGACCGGAACGGCCGGGGTGACGGGCGACGTGTCCGCCACCGCCGTGATCGGCAACGCGGACTTCCGCCACAACACGGGGGCCGGGGCCATGACGTTGGGCGGCGCCATCAAGCTATCGGGCTACAGCGCGTTCGCGACGTTCAACGGGGCTGGGGCCGCGACCGTGGCCAAGGACGTGACGCTCACGGCCAAGGCCGGGTCGGCCGCCGTCACGGCCAACGGCGCCGACGTGACCCTGTCCGGCAAGCTGACGGCCACGGGGTCGGTCGACGCCAGCTTGGGTGGGTCGGCCACGGGGATCTTCAACGTCCTGAAAGACGTGTCGGTCAAGGCGACGTACCGCGACGCGGCGGTGACGTTCGGCTCGGGGGGCGGGAACACCACGTTCGGCGGCAAGTTGACGGTGGCGGGCGGGAATGGAGCCACCGTCTCGGCGGCCAACACGGGCGCGATCACGGCCTCGCTCTTTTCCGTCGCCGGGGACCTCGCGGTCATGGGGACGCGCGGCCTGGCCAACCTGTTCACGACGGGGGACGGCAAGACCTTCACCGGCAACGTCGCCCTCAAGGGATACCAAGTGGTCGCCAACGTCAACACGGATTCGGCCACCACCTTTGCCAAGACCTTCACGGCCACCGGCGGGGCCGGGGACGACACGATCCTGATGGGCATCCGGTACAACGTCGCCGGCGACGCGACGTTCAACTTGGGCGGGGGGTCGAGCGCCGTCATCCTCTCCAGTACGACCGTGGGCGTGGACTTCGGCGGCAACCTGACGGTGACGACCGGCAACGACCAGGACACCATGACGTTCGTGAACGTCCAAGCGGCCAAGGCCGTCTCCGTCACGTCGCTGGCCGGGAACGACGTGGTATCCGTGGACGACGGGTCGGTCTTCACCGGGGCGTTCACGGCCGACGTCGGGGCGGGGAACGACATTATCGACCTCGGCCGGCAGGCCGGGTTGACGGGCCCGACCGTCGCCGCCACGTTCACCGGCAAGGCGACGATCAAGGCCGGGGCCGGCAACGACACCCTGTTCCTCGGCCGCAGCGTCGCCGACGGCGGGGACACCCAAAGCGTCGCCGTCTTCGGCACGGCCGGCTCGACCATCGATGGCGGGACCGGCTTCAACGCCTACGACGACGAGAACGGCCAAGGCTTGGCCACCACGAACTTGGCCCTGAGTCTGTTCACCGACCCGAACTGACAACGGGGCCGCCGGGCACGGCGTTAAACCGTGCCGGCGACGCCGCTTGTGAACGTGGGCGAGATTTCCCAAATTGCCCAGATTTGCCATATTTCCTATTTTCTAGTCCCTCGCGCGATAAATAAGTATTGTCGCGCCCACATTGGGCCGTCGCGGCACACTCGACACGTCCCGCAATGGGACGTGATGCACCCCCTGAATAAGGCAGACCACCATGGCGATCCGTTCGAAGAAATCACACGCTTCCCGCCTGATGATTGAGACCCTGGAAGGCCGGGAAGTCCCCGCCTCCCTCGTGACCGGCGTCATCGCCGGCGGCGTGCTGACCCTGACGGGGACGGATGAAGCGGACACGTTCACCATCCAGGACACCGGGCCAGACGTCATTGTCAGCGGCACCGGCGCCACGAGCATCAAGAACGGCGCGACGACGGTCGCGCCCGGCGCGCCGACCACGTTCGCCGGCGTCACGGGCATCAAGCTCGTCCTCAAGGGCGGCAACGACATCGTGTCGCAGTTCGTGCCGGTGACCGGCGCCTACGCGCTCAACCTGACGGGCGTGTTCAGCGCCGACATGGGCGACGGCAACAACTCGCTCACCTTGGACGACTCTACCGACCAGTCCGCCGCCATCAGCCTGGCCTCGTTCGATTACAAGGGCGGCGAGGGCTCCGACCTCGTGAGCATCGGCAACACCCTCAACGCCACACCCGCACTGTCCACGATCACCGGCAAAGTGACGTTCGACGGCGGCGTCGGTACCGGGACGTTGACGCTGAACAACGTGACGGCCGACAGCGTGGACTTCAAGGGGGACGAAGGCGACGACACCCTGAGCCTGAACACGTCGACCGTCACCAAGAACGTGACCGCGGACTTCGGGTACGGCCAGGACGACAGCGGCGACCGAGGCCAGATCTTTTTGAACGCCACGACCGTGACGGGCAACGTTTCTGCCAAGGGCATCGGCGGGTCGAACGGCTCCGGGGCGGGTGTGCGCGTCAACACCAGCGGGGTGACGGCGGTCCAAGGCGCCACGGGCATCTCCATCGACGGCGGGGCGAACGGCGACAGCTCCCTGAATGCGTCCGGCACGCTGACCGTGGCCGGCGGCATCACCGTAAAGGGCATGGACGGCTCGTCGTCCGTGAACACGGCCAGCGTCACCGTCGGCAAGACCATTTCGGTGACCAATTCCTCGGCTTCCGCCAACCTGACCGGGGTCGGGGCCATCACGGTCGGCCCGGTGAAAGTGGCGGGCGTCTCCAGTGCGAGCGCCACAATCGGCACCAGCACTTTCGCCACCACGGTGAACGGGGCGGTGACGGTGTCGGCCTCCCAAGGCTCGTCCTCCTTGACGATTAACGGCAAGACGGCGGACCTGAAGGGCGCGGTCAGCGTCACCGGGACGTTCGGCGCCACTATTAATGACATTGTGAACGACCCCGCGGCGGCCCCCGCGGTCGGCGCCTCGCACTACTTCGCCGGGGTGTCCGCGAAATCGTCGGTCCGCGCCGCCCGCTTCAATAAGCCCAGCGGCGACGGCACGCTCACGGTCGATGGCGCGGTGTCGCTCAGCGGCCCCCAAGGCGCCGGCGTCAACATCTTCGGCAGCGCAGGCGACTCGAACTTCAAGAAGGGCGTCTCCGCCACGTCGTCCCTGGATGTCGCCTACTTTGATGTCTCCGCCGGCAAGACGACGGTCACCGGGAACGTGTCGTTGACCGGTTACTACACCGACTTGGGGCTGAACAGCAGTGGCGTCGCGGGCCATTCCGTCACCGGGAACGTGACCCTGACGGGCAAGGCCGGCAGCGACTTCGTGGACATTTTTGGCGCCACGATCGGCGGCAATGCCACCTTCAACCTGTCCAACGGCGACGCCTTCGTGAATATTGGCAGCGTCACCGTCATGGCGGTCCCGGTCAAGACGACCTTCGCCAAGAACCTGTCGATCACCACCGGGGCCGGGGTGGACTCGGTGAGCATCGACGGGGCCACCGTGGCCGGCACGGCGGCGATCAAGACCGGGTCGGGCGCCGACACCGTCTCGATTGACAACGCCACCTTCTCCAAGACGTTCATGCTCGACACCGCCGGCGGAGACGACGTCCTGAACATCGCCCGCAACAACGATGGCTTGCCGGTGACCTTCACCGGCAAGGCGACGATCAAGTTGGGCGACGGCAACGACACGATGGCCATCGGCGACACCACCGGTGACATCGCCGCCTTCGGGGCCGGTTCGACGGCCGACGGCGGGACTGGGTACAACCTGTACGACCCGCAGGCGGGCCAAGGCCCGATCTTGACCTTGGCCGTCTCGACG
>JAYUGD010001148.1:0-8213 GCA_043767785.1 Zavarzinella sp.
GACGGCAACGCCTCGTTCGTTTCCGGCGCAACGTCCCAATCGCAACTGATCCTCGAAGCGTACGACAAACTCAATAGCCGCGACGCGAATTAGCCGCGACGCGGAGTCTTCGTAGCGGAGCGCGTACGCATCACCCAGTATCGCTGATTGTTTGGATCTGGATCTGGGTGAAGTCCACGCGCTCCGCTGCGCAAAGCCTGCGCGTCGCGGCTAAACGGGGAGAGGGAATGACGTTGACGTTTACGCCAGTTCGCGGATCGGGTTCATCCCACCGTCCACCAAATAGTGCGGGCGGCCTTGCAAGTCTTTCACGGTCGCGGCGGCGAGGTCGATGCCGAGGTGGCGGTAGAGGGTGGCGAAGACTTCTTGGAAGTGGACCGGGCGGTCCGTGGCGGACCCGGCGAGGCGGTCGGTCGCCCCGATGACTTGGCCGGTCTTCAGGCCGCCGCCGGCCAGCAGCGCGCAGCCGACTTGCGGCCAGTGGTCGCGGCCG
The DNA here is from genome assembly GCA_043767785.1 of Zavarzinella sp. Lineage (GTDB taxonomy): Bacteria > Planctomycetota > Planctomycetia > Gemmatales > Gemmataceae > Zavarzinella. The sequence continues at coordinate 494 of JAYUGD010001148.1, forward strand.
CCGACGGGGTTGATCTTCGGCGTCCGGCCGAACTCGCCCCAGACGAGGACGGCCACGTCGTCCTCCAACCCCCGCAGCCGCAAGTCTTCGACGAGGGCTGACAGGCCGCGGTCCAGCATGGGCAGGTGGTGGCGGGCGTTCTCGAAGTTGGTGCCGTGCGGCTTGCCGTGCCAGTCCCACCGGCCGTAGGAGAGCGTGACGACGCGCGCCCCGGCTTCCACCAGACGGCGGGCGGCCAGGAAGTAATCGTTCAACAGCGGCCCGGCGTCCCCGTAGCCCGCCGGCTCGGCCGACCCGCGGCCGTAGCGATCCCGCAGGCGGCCGTCTTCCTTTTCCAAGTCGAGGGCGTCGGCCAGCTTGCTCGACGTGAGAATGTTCAGGGCCTGCCGGGTGTGTTCGTCGGCTCCGGCCAGCGTGCCGGTCGCGTCGGCCGCGCGGCGCAGGCCGTCGAACGACCGCATCAGGGCCGTGCGGTCGCCGAGTTGATCGACGGTCATCCCCTTCAGCGTCATGTTCGCCATGCCGTCCGCATTCGGCTGGAACGGCGAAAACGCCTGCCCCAGGAACCCCGGCTGGCCGTTGTTGGCCCACGTCGCGGTCTTCATTTTCGGGGACAGGCCGACGAACGGCGGGACGGCCTCCTCCGCCGGCCCCTGCACCTTGGCGACAGTCGAGCCGAAAGACGGCCACCCGCCGCCGGGCTGATCGATCTGCGTGCGGCCGGTCACGCATTGGAACGAGGAGTGGTGGCCCTCCGAGCCGACCAGCGACCGGATCACCGCAAAGCGGTCCATCATCCGGGAGAGCATCGGCAGGTGTTCGCACACGTCGATTCCGGGGACGTTCGACCGGATCGGCTTGAACTCGCCGCGGACGTCGGCCGGGGCGTCGGGCTTCAAATCCACCATGTCCTGGTGCGGCGGCCCGCCCGACAAGAAAATCATGATGACGGACTTGTGCGAAGTCTTCCCCCCGGCCGCCGCCTCGGCGCGCAAGACCTGCGGCAGTGACATGCCCCCGAGCGCGAGGCCGCCGACCCGGAGGAACGTCCGGCGGGACGACGGGCAGCCGGCGAGAGCGTTTAACATGGCCTGTTTCCGGGAATGGGGTCGGCGTGGCGGGATGATGAAGTCTAATCCATCATCGGCCGCCGGTGCAAGAACTGTTTGGGGATTCGCGCCATCGACGCCGCGGTTCAGAACAATCCTCTCGGCGGCCGATTCGGCGAAAAACCGGGATCGAGCTAGTCCTGACATGGCTCGAAATGGTACGATTAACACTCCCGCCCGAGCCGTCATCGGTTCCCACCTTCGGCTGTCCGTTCAGGAAAACGAGTCCATGACCTTGCGTGCCTTGTTGTTGGCGCTCGCCATCGCCCTCCTCGGGGCGAATTTCGGTCACGCCCAAGACAGCCGGGCCGGCGTCGAGTTCTTTGAAAAGAAGATCCGGCCCGTGCTCGTCGAACATTGTTACCAGTGCCACTCGGCCGACGCCAAGAAAGCCAACAAGCTCAAAGCGGAACTGTTTCTGGACAGCTCGGCCGGCCTCTTAAAAGGCGGCGAGAGCGGCCCGGCGGTCGTCCCCGGCAAGGTCGCGGAAGGAACCTTGCTGAAGGCCCTTCGCCATGCGGGCGATGTCAAGATGCCGCCCAACAAGAAGCTGCCCGCGGCCGTCCTGGCCGACTTCGAGACGTGGGTGACATCGGGGGCCGCGGTCCCAGACGCCGGCAAGGCGCCGGCGGTCGCCAAGGAGACGGACTGGGCCAAGGCCAGGCAATTCTGGGCGTTTCAGCCGCCCGTCAAATTCCCGCCGCCGGCGATCAAAGACGCGGCTTGGCCCTTGCGGGAGATCGACCGCTTTGTGCTGGCCGAGTTGGAAAAGCGGCAACTCAAGCCGGCCGGCCCGGCCACCAAGCGGGAGTTGTTGCGGCGGGCGACGTTCGACCTGACCGGCCTGCCGCCGACGCCGGAGGAGATGGACGACTTCCTCAAGGACGACTCCCCCGCCGCCTACGCCAAAGTGGTGGATCGGCTCTTGGCGTCGCCGAGCTACGGTGAGCGGTGGGCGCGGTACTGGCTGGACATCTCGCGCTACGCCGAGGACAAGGCGCTGGCCTTCGTGAACTCCCGGCCGAATGCCTACCGCTACCGCGACTGGGTGGTGCAGGCCCTGAACAACGACATGCCCTACGACCGCTTCCTGCGCTTGCAGTTGGCCGGCGACTTGTTGCCCGACCCGGAGCCGGACCCGTTCGTGCGGCTGGCCGGCCTCGGCTTCCAGGGCTTGGGGGCCGAGTACCACCGCGGCTCGGTGGCCCCCCAGGTAATGGCCGACGAACTCGACGACCGCGTCGATACCCTCACTCGCGGCCTGTTGGGGTTGACCGTCGCCTGCGCCCGCTGCCACGACCACAAGTTCGACCCGATCCCGACGCGCGATTACTACTCCCTCGCGGCGGCGTACAACGGCGCGAGCCTCGTCGAGAAGCCGCTCGTCGAAGCATCGGTCTTCGAGAAGTTCAAGGCGTGGGAGAAGCAACTCAAAGACGCGGAGGCGAAGCTGGTCCAATTGGTGAAGGACCAGGCCAAAGCCGCCGCCAAGAAGGACACGCCGCCCGCCCCGGCCGCCAAGAAGGACACGCCGCCCGCGGCGGAAATCGCCCGCCTCAAAGCGGAGATTGACCGGCTCAAGAAGGAGGCCGTCCCCGCGCCGCCAATGGCGCACGCGGTCGCCGGCGGCGGGGACGCCATGCGGGTCAACATCCGCGGCGTCGTCGAACGCCTCGGCGAGCCGGCGCCCCCCGGTTTTCTCCGCGTCATCACTCCGGACGCCACCGGGGACGCGGGCAAGTTCACGCGGCTGGAACTGGCGAACGCCATCGCCTCGCCCAAGAATCCGCTGACGGCCCGCGTGATCGTCAACCGCGTCTGGCACTACCACTTCGGCCGGGGCATCGTCGGCACGTCCAGCAACTTCGGCGCGCTCGGCGACCGGCCGACGCACCCCGAATTACTCGACACGCTGGCCGTGCGCTTCGTGGAGAACGGCTGGTCGCTCCGCTGGTTGCACCGCGAGATGATGCTGTCGCGGGCGTACCAACTCAGCGGCGCCAGTTCGCCGGCCAACGCCGAGAAAGACGCGGAGAATCAATACCTCTGGCGGCACACGCCGCAGCGGCTCGACCTCGAATCGTGGCGGGACTCGTGGCTCGCCGTCTCCGGCCGGCTCGACCGCACGCGCGGCGGCCCGTCGGCCGACTTGGACCAGCCCGCCAACGTCCGCCGCACGCTGTACGCGAAGATCAGCCGCGTCCACCCGAACGCCCTCATGACGCTCTTCGACTTCCCGGACTCCAACGTGTCGAGCGACCGCCGCAGCGTCACTACAGTGCCGCAACAGCAACTCTTCGCCCTCAACAGCGACTTCACCATCGAGACCGCGAAGGCGTTCGCCAAGCGGCTCGAAACGGCCGCCCCGCAAGAGGACAACCGCCTGAGTCTCGCCTTCCGCCTCGCCTACGGCCGCGTCCCGTCAAGCGAAGAGAAGGCCGCAAGCGAGGCGTTCCTGCGGGAAGCGAAGATTCCCAAGCCGACGGACCGCCTGACGGCGTGGGAGCAATTGGCGCAGGTGCTGTTGGCGTCGAACGAGTTCCAGTGGGTGGATTGAGAAGTGAGACCGTGCGGAGACCGTTTAGCCGCGACGCGACGCTTTGGGAGTGGAGCGCGAGGCCGTCACGGCGTTATTCGCTCCCGCCTCAGCCGGTCATCGCCCGCTGCGCAAGCATGGGGCGGTGACAGCCCATAACGGGAAGTCGCCACCAGTGGAAGCCGCCGACCCTTGGTCGCGCAGCGGGCGATGACTGGCTGAGGCGGGAGCGATTGATGTCAGGGAGTCCGCGCTCCACTCCCAAGGCGTCGCGTCGCGGCTAAACGGTCGCTGAATTGATGAAGTTTGCTTGCCGGGAGTTCACGATGACGAACAACACCCCCCTCTCCCGCCGCGACCTGCTGGCCGCTTGCGGCGCCGGGTTCGGCATGGTCGGCTTGGCCGGCGTGCTCGCCGCGGAGCAGCCGGCGGCCGGGCCGCTGGCGGCGAAGGCGGGGCACTTCCCGGCCAAGGCGAAGCACATCATTCACGTGTACATGAACGGCGGCCCGTCGCAGGTGGACACGTTCGACCCGAAGCCGGCCCTCGCCAAGCACGCGGGGCAGCGGCCGGCGAGCATCACCGGCCTCAAGACGGAAAACGGGACGCTGGGCCTCAAGCCGTCGCCGTTCAAGTTCACGAAGCACGGCCGGTCCGGGCTGGAGATCAGCGAACTGTACCCGCACGTCGCCCGGCACGCCGACGACCTGTGCGTGGTCCGGTCGATGTACACGGACATTCCAAATCATGAGCCGTCGATGTTCATGATGAACAGCGGCCACTTGCAGGCCCTGCGGCCCAGCTACGGCTCGTGGATGGTCTACGGCCTCGGCACGGAGAACCAGAACCTGCCGGGGTATATCGTCCTGAGTCCCGGCCTGCCGGTGAACGGGGCGGCCAACTGGAGCAGCCGGTTCCTGCCGGGCATTTACCAGGGCTGCCACATTAACCTCCCGGTCGGCTACAGCCCGAAGACCGTGCTGCCGTTCCTGCAAAACCAACACCTCGGCCCGGACAGCCAGCGCCGGCAACTCGACTTTACGCAACGGCTCAACACGCTGCACGCCGATCAACGGAATCACGACCCCCTGCTGGACGCCCGCATCGCCTCGATGGAGATGGCGTTCCGCATGCAGACCGCCGCGCAGGAGGCGTTCGACCTGAACCAAGAGTCGAACCGCACCCGCGAACTATACGGCATCACCGGCAAGCCCGGCGACGTGTTCGCCAGCAACTGCCTGCTGGCCCGGCGGTTGGTCGAGCGCGGCGTGCGGGCCGTGCAAATCTACTCGGGCGCCAATCAGCCGTGGGACACGCACTCCAACAACGACGCCCAGCACCGCACGCTGGCGATGGGGACGGACCAGGGGATCGCGGGCCTGCTCGGGGACTTGAAGCAGCGCGGCCTGCTGGACGAAACAATCGTAATGTGGAGCGGCGAGTTCGGCCGCACCCCGGCGTCGCAGGGCGGCGACGGCCGCGACCACAACCACTGGGGCTTCTCCCTCTGGGTCGCCGGCGGCGGCTTCAAAGGCGGCCTGGCCTACGGCTCCACGGACGAGTTCGGTTACAAGGCCGAGGAGAAGCGCACGCACCCCCACGACCTGCACGCCACCATCCTGCACCTCATGGGCCTCGACCACGAGAAACTGACCTACCGCTACAGCGGCCGCGACCACCGGCTCACCGACGTGAGCGGCACGGTGATGCGTGACATCCTCGCCTAACGGCATACGATCTCGGGAAATCTCTCCCCGTGTCACGGAGTATGGACATGTTTCCGAGATCGCTGCTCTTCTCCCTGTTCGCTGTCATTTTCGGCCCGGCCGGGAACGCGCCCGCCGAGGAGCCGACGGCGAAGGTCGTCACGGTCCTCAACTACACGCAAGCCGTCGAACTCAAACTCGGGAAGACGAAGGCAGTCCTCTGCCCGCAGGCCGGGGGCCGCGTGCTGGAGTTCTCGGTGGACGGCGTTAATGCCCTCTACCTCGACGAGGCCGAGAAGGAGTGGAAGCCGGGCAAGCCGGGGCCGATCACCGCGGGGCGGTTCGACTACGGGCCGGAACTGACCGTCACCCCGCACCCCATGACGTGGGGCGGTGAATGGACGGTAGAGATCACGAAGTCAAATGCCGTGAAGTTGACGAGTCCCCGCGAGGAGGCCGCCGGGATTCGCGTGGTGCGGGAGTTCAGCCTGATCCCGCACGGCGATTCCGTGGGCCTGTCGTGCAAGCAGACGCTAACCAACAACGCGAAGGAAATCAAAGAAGTGTGCCACTGGGGCCGGTCGTTCTCGCCGGGCGGCGGCATCTGCGTAATCCCATTGGGCGACCGGCCGAGCCGATTCCCGAGCAAGTACGCCATGTACGAGGACAGCGCGATTATCAACGTGAAGGCAACCGACGACCGCATCCACGAGCGAGACGGGTTTCTCGAAATCGTCGCCCCGCCGCGGAAGCCGAAGCTGGGATTTGATACTTACGCCGGGTGGCTCGGCTACCTGACGCCGAATGACAAAGTGTTCGTGAAGCGGTTCCAGACGTTTCCTGACCGCGTCTACAACGAGGCGGCCGGGCTGACACTGTCCGTCTGGTACCCGACCGGCCCACGAATTGAACTCGAACCCATCGGCCCGCGGGAACGATTGAAGCCCGGCGAGTCGGCGTCGTTCACCGAAGACTGGTGGCTGCTGTCGCACCCGTTCCCCAAGAAAGGGGAACGGGTTGACTTAAAGGCCCTCGCCGCCCAAGTGGCGACGGAGACCGCTGGGCCGAAGTAGCCCCGGCGGCCGGCCACCGCCTAGTCGAGGTTGACGGGGTTGCCGTCCTGCTTGTCGCCGAGGCGGTTGAAGACCGTGAGGTCGATGGAATACTTGATCATTCGGACGGAACCGTCGCCCATGAGGGCATTCATGCCGCTTGGGTGAGCGCTGCCGAACTCGTACCCGGACACCCCGCCGACCTTGTCTTGCGCCGGCTGCTGGGCCGTGTAGCGGACGACATCCGGGTCCCAGCCGTCACTCCAGCCGCAGTCGTCGTGCCAGTCGCCGACTTGGTAGTGGGACTTGTCCAGCAACTTCTCGGCGATCAGCATCGTGTTCGACAGGCCGTCCGTCACGGCGGCGAGCGAGGGCGAACCGCCGGTGCCAGTCCGGACGATCATGCCGCGGTACGTGGCCGTCGGGAGGCCCCAAATGTTGCCGTACCAGAACTGGTCCCACGAGTTCGGGGCGTCGCCCGGCGTCGCGGAGGCGTAGTCCATCAGGGCGTGCCCGCCGACGACGGTCGGGGGCCGCCGGGACGGGCAGGAGTAGAAACTCACGGTCTTCTGCACGGCGGTGCCGTAATTTACGGGGACGAGTTTGGCGAGGTTGTCCTGCTCGGCGAACGGCAGGATCTGCGTCGGCCAGCTCATGTTCCCGTCGGACGTCGGCGAGTCCGTCGCCCACGGGGTCGTGCCGCCGGTCGGCAGGGCGCCCTTGGTGTCGTTGAAGTTGTGGACGGCCAGGCCCATCTGCTTCAGGTGGTTGCGGCACTTCATGCGGTTGGCGGCCTCGCGGATCTTCTGGACCGCGGGCAGCAGCAGGCCGATCAGAATGGCGATGATCGCGATCACTACCAACAACTCAATCAGTGTGAACCCTCGCCGTCGGCGAATGTCCGAGTGAGCCATGACACGTCTCCCAAAAGAAAATGAGGATAAAATCCGGAATAAAAATGGCCGGACAAAACGCGCCGGCCCGCCCGTCAGGAGCCGGGGACAAGTTCCTTGAACCTAGCCTCGTCCACCTGTTCGACTTTCCCGTTCGAGAAGGCGACGAGTCGCTTCCCGCCCACGCCCTGTTGCTCGTACACGAGGACCGGGGCCGTGCCGTCCATGCTGGGCGCGGTCGCCGGCTTGTAGAGGACGGTGTACGGCAATTGGTCCCGCGGGGAGGTGAAGAGGGCGTCCACGCCCGCCGCGTCGAGTTTCGCGCCGTCCGCGGCGGCTTCCACACCCTTCGCGAATTTCTTGAACTCGTCCGCGTTGGCCGGGGTCTTGCCGCGGTGCGTCCCGGTGTACCGGCCGTACAAAA
>JAYUGD010001149.1:0-2936 GCA_043767785.1 Zavarzinella sp.
CCGGCCGCCCCTTCAGGGCTTGAAACCATTTTTGCCCACGTATTCCAAGCCCTCCCGGGCTTGGCTACAAGCGAACGCCCCGTTGGGGCTGAAAGCCAAGACCAGCCACGCTAAATCTCAACCGCCGCGAATAACTCGCCCTTGCCGTTGAACTCGACGATGCCTTGCGTGAACACGATGTCGCCAAGATTGTTTCTTTCCACGCCGAACAGAATCCGGCACCCGGGGGCTTTCCAAACAAGCTTATCCATGTGGCGGATCATCACGTCGAATGGGCCAATCAGACATGGCTCATCTGACCGGAAGAGCAACAAACCCCATGAGCATTGTCCGGCAAGTGTCCCCGTCGCCCATGCCACGGCCTCGTCATCTGTGGCGTCCGTCCATTTCAGCATTGTGGATGGGACTCTGTCCCAATCAACGATTGAAGTGGCGAAGCGCAATGGGAAGCAACGCTCCAAGTGGAGTTCAGCCGCCTTCGAATCGGCTGAGGTGAGACACGCAATTTTGTTTTCAAAAAGCATCTCGCGGATATGCTCGGCATCGACGTAGTTGCTCATGGCACCCAGTTGGCGAGACCATACTTCAATCCCCTCACTCACTCCGCGACCGCTTGAACCGGATCAAACACCCGCGCGGCACCGTCTCCGACTTCGGCGGCGCCTTCCCCGCGATCACCGCATCCACGGCGGCTTCCAGGTACTTGTCCTTCACGTCGGCCGCGGTGGTCTTGTCGTCCATCGACCCCATGTAGGCGATTTTGCGGTCCTTCGTCAGCACGAAGAACTCGGGCGTGTGGGTGGCGCCGTAGTCCTTGGCGATTTGTTGCGTCTCGTCGTACAGGTACGGGAAGGTGAACTTCTTCTTGGCCGCCTTCTTCTTCATGGCGTCCAACTTGTCCTCGGCGATCACGTTCACGTTGACGGCCACGACGGCGGCCTTGTCCTTATAGGCGTCGGCGAACGCGACGAGGCGGTCCTCGTACTCTTCCGAGCAGGCGCAGCTATTGCAGGTGAAGATCAGCACAACGAGGTCGCGGTCCTTGAGGTCCGCGAGCGCGTGCATTTTACCGTCCACGCCGGGCAGGTTCTTCCACGCCGGGGCGGCGTCCCCGACCGACAACTTCTTGTTGAACTCCCCGGCCGTCACCGGGCCGACGAGGCAGACGGCCAACACACCCGCAAGCAATCGCATGGCGACGAACCCCTTGGCGCCCGAGGTAGAATGGGGCGATTCGCCTTAGTTTAATGCGGAATGCGGCAAAGTCGAAAGCCATTCACCACAAAGGCACAAAGGCTGACAAAGACGCACAAAGAAAACGAGAGAAAATCTTCTTCCGTCTTCTTTGTGCGTCTTCGTGGGAGCTTTGTGCCTTTGTGGTGAGTCTTGGATTTCAGTACCGCCAGATGAAGTCCAGGCCCAGGCGGAACTGCATTAAGTCGCGGGTGCCGAAGAGGGGGAACTCGGCGGAGAGGCCGAACTGCATCGCCTGCGTCAGGTTGAACCGGAAGCCGGGGGCGATGCTCAGGTAGTTGCGGCCGCTGACCGGGGAGCCGACGTTGGCGAGGTCGCGGCCCTCGAAGCGCAGGCCCGGCCGCTGTTGGCCGTCCTTCGTGTAGTGGAACCATGACATCTCGACGACCGGGAAGAAGCGGTGGCCGTCGAGCAGGTCGAAGCTGAGTTGGGCGGTGTCGTACAGGTAATCGCTGCGCAGGTCGTTGCGGCCGAACGAGTAGCCCGCGGTGTTCTGCATCGTGAACGTCCCGGCCTGCGTCTTCCACAGGCGGGTGCCGTAGCTGAAGTACGGGACGAGGGACAAACTGCCCGTGTCCTGATAGACGTTGGCGCCGCCGAACGGCATCTGGAACATCAGGCCGGCCGTGCCGATGGTGTGCGTCTCGACGTCGCGCCAGAAGGCGAACTTCGGGGAGATCCAAATTTCGGAGAACCCGGTCGCCGAGGCGAGCGGCGACCCGTCGCCGGGGTTGAACATGTTGCCCCCCACCCTGTTCAACACGACCGAGAAGCGTTCCGTGAAGGCCAGGCGCGCCTGCAACCCGAAGAACTCGGCGTTGCCGCCGTGGTACAGGGACTGTGTCTTGGGGATGGTCTGGTAGATGAAGAGCGGCCGCAGCTCCGTGAGGGCGCGCGGGTCTTCGGCGAGCATCGGGTTCGAGATGGGGGAGACGAAGTCTTGGAAGCACCGATCACTTTCGAACGCGAGCCGGTCCTTGTCCTTGTCCCCCCACGCCCGCACCTCGTCGCGCAGGCCGCGCGTGTTGTCGTCCCACCACCCGCCGACGCGGCCGCGGCTGTCGTCGTCGCGGTTGTAGTTCATCAGTTTGGCGTCCGGGTCGCGCAGGCGGGCGGCCCGGTCGTCGCGCGCCTCGGCGGCCCGCGTCCGGCTCGCCGTCTCGGCCGGGGTGCGGCGGCGGTCCCGGTCACTGTCCCGGTCGGCGTCCTTGTCCCGGCCGGTCAGCGTGGCGCCCTTCTTGCGCGGCGTGCCCCAGTTGAACCGCTCCGCGTCGTCGGCGTCGGCCGGCCCTTTGCCGACCTCGGCGCTGCTGAGAACGCCAAGTCGGGCCGAGGGCTGCGCCGCGTCGTCCCAGAAATCGGCCCCGGCGGCGCGGATGATTGGCGGGGCGACCGGCGCGCCGAGCTTCGCGGCCGGCAACTGTGCCCACGCGGACACCCCCGCCAACAGCAGCCCGATGACGCTCGCCTGTCTCACGGCCCCGCCCTCCGCGACCCGGACCCACCCGGATCAACCGTTGTCATCGGTTTTCATGGGGCAAGTGGTTTAATCGGAATGGCGGGGAAGTCGGTGGCGGGTGCGCCCCCCCCCGGCCCCCCCTTGGCAGGGGGGGAGGAAGAAGGTCGCCGCGCGTGCGCGCCAACCAATTGCGGGCGCCGGTTTTTCTCCCCCCCTGTCAAGG
>JAYUGD010001150.1:0-2935 GCA_043767785.1 Zavarzinella sp.
CTCGCTCACCCAAGGTTCTTTGTCTCATTCATGGCGCGACGACGATTTTTGCACAAGCTCGGAGTGTAGCCCGTGGGTGAGGCTTTGCGAACCCCGGGAACTTTTAAACTTTCCGCCGGTTTCCGCTTCCCCCTTGCAATTGGCCCTCCCCCCCCGCGACAATGACAGTCCCACCGTTTTCTCCTCTGATCCGCGGGATGTGGATGTCCAAGATACTCTCCCTGTCGGCGGGCGCCCTGCTGGTCTTCTTCCACGCGGGCACTTGCGCCGAGTCGCCCAAAGTCGAACCGTTGCCGCCGGAACATGCCGCGAACATGGCGGCGAGCCGGGAGTTGTTCAAGCAGAAGGTCGGGCCGTTCTTCACGGCTCAGTGCTTGGAGTGCCACGGGGCTGGCAAGGTGAAGGCCGGGTTCAACCTCGGCACGCGCGAGGCGCTGCTGGCGGGCGGGGACAAGGGGAAGGCCGTCATTCTCGGGAAGGGGCGCAGCAGTCCGCTGGTGAAGTCCGTCGCCCACGAGGACGACCCGCACATGCCGCCGAAGAAGCTGGCCTTCAAGGACATGGTCGAGGCGCTGGCCAAGTGGATCGACCTCGGGGCCGCCTACGATAAGCCGCTGGTGGAAGGGAAGGCCGTCGGCAAGCAGCCGATGACGGTGACGGACAAGGACCGGCAATACTGGGCCTACAAGCCGCTGGCGGACGTGAAGGCGCCGGCGGGCAACGACCCGATTGACGCCTTCATCGCGGAGAAGTGGGCGGCCAAAGGCATCACGCCGGCCGCGGCGGCCGACAAGCGCACGCTGATCCGCCGCGTCTACTTCGATCTCATCGGCCTGCCGCCGACGCCGGAAGAAGTGAAGGCGTTTCTGGACAACCAAGCCCCCGACGCTTTCGACAAAGTGGTTGACCGCCTGCTGAGCCTGCCGCAGTTCGGCGAGCGGTGGGCACGGCACTGGATGGACCCGGCCCGCTACGCGGAGAGCCACGGGTTCGAGCACGACTACTTCCGGCCGAACGCCTACCACTACCGCGATTTTCTCATCAAAGCCGTCAACGCGAACATGCCGTACAAGCAGTTCGTGGAATGGCAGATCGCCGGGGACGAGTTGGCCCCGCAGGACCCGTTGGCCCTGATGGCGACAGGCTTCCTCGGGGCCGGCGTGTTCCCGACGCAGATCACCAACGCGGAGGCCGAGCGCATCCGCTACGACGCCATGGACGACATGCTGGCCACGACCGGCCACGCCATGCTGGCCCTCACCGTCGGCTGCGCCCGCTGCCACGACCACAAGTTCGACCCGATCCCGACCAAGGACTACTACCGCCTGCTCTCCGCGTTCACGACGACGGTGCGGACCGAGATCGACGTGGACTTGGGGACGCCCGCCGAGAAGGACGCCGCTAAAGTCTTCGAGGCGAAGTTGAAGCCGCTGGCCGATGCGTTGAAGCAGTACGAGGAGACGGAGCTGCCGAAGAAACTGCCGACGTGGATCATCGAGCAGAAGGCGAAGAAAGGGCCGATTCCGAAGATCGCGGACGCCAACGCCGCCAAGGCGCTGCAAGCCTTGTGGGACGAAAAGCAAACACTCGACAAACTCGCCAAGCCCGACCGCGACGCCCTCCTGAAATGGTTCGCCACGCGGGACGACGAGTGGACGAAGCAAACCGCCGCCGTCGCCGAGTTGAACAAGCAGCGGCCCAAGGTGACGATCGCCAAGATTCAAGCGTGTTCCGAAGGCTTGAAGCCGATGCGGCACCACACGGCCGACGGCAGCATCCCCGACTTCTACCCCGAGACGTACATCCTCAACCGCGGCGACACCGTCCAAAAGAACGGCGTCGCCGACCAAGGGTTTCTCCAAGTGCTTTCTCGTTCGCCCGACGGGGATAAGCATTGGATCACGGCGAAGCCGAAGGACGCCCACAGCAGCTTCCGCCGGGCTGGCCTCGCCAAGTGGATCACCGATGTGGACACCGGGGCCGGGGCCTTGGCCGCCCGCGTGATGGTCAACCGCCTCTGGCACCACCACTTCGGCCGGGGGCTTGTTTCCACCGTCAACGACTTCGGCTTCCAAGGCGACCCGCCCACGCACCCGGAACTCCTGGAATGGCTGGCCAAAGACTTCGTCGCCCACGGCTGGGACATGAAGCGCCTGCACAAGCAGATCGTGACCAGCCGCGTCTACCAACTCGCCGGCACGCCCACCGCCAGCGGCAAGGAACAAGACCCGGACAACCGCCTCTGGCACTACCGCCCGAAGCGCCGCATGGAAGCCGAGACGATCCGCGACAATCTGCTGGCCGTCAGTGGCACGCTCGACAAGACGATGTACGGCCCCGGCACCCTCGACCAAAGCATGAAGCGCCGCAGCATCTACTTCACCGTGCAGCGCAGTCAACTGATCCCCATGCTGCAAGTCTTCGACTGGCCCGACACCTTGACCAGCGCATCCGCCCGGCCGACAACGGTGGTCGCCCCGCAAGCGCTGTTGTTCCTGAATAACCCCAACGTGCGCAACATGGCCAAAGCCTTCGCCGCCAAACTGGTGAGCGCCAAGACGCCGGAAGCAACCGTGACGCTGGCCTACGAGACCGCCTACGGGCGGGTGCCGACGACCGAAGAGATTGCCGACGGCGTGGCGTTTTTGAAGACCGCCCCGGTGATCGATTACGCGCTGGTGTTGATGAGTTTGAACGAGTTTATTTACGTGGAGTGACGCGGCGATTGTTTAGCCGCGACGTGTTTTGTTAGCCGCGACGCGGAGGCTTTGCGGAGCGGAGCGCGTCCCCCGGCCGCCGCCGAAATCCGCGACTCGCCGACACGGGTAACTATCTCCGGACGCGCTCCGCTGCGCAAAGCCTTCGCGTCGCGGCTAGAGCATTTTCAGCTTCCGTCTAGCGGGTACCCGGCGTGGCGGAAATAGTTGACGGCGTC
>JAYUGD010001151.1:0-2935 GCA_043767785.1 Zavarzinella sp.
GGAGGCTTTGCGCAGCGGAGCGCGAACACCCTGACATCAATCGCCCGCCCACGGTGCGTGCGATTTCACCCGGGGAGTCCGCGCTCCGTTTCGCAAAGCCTCCGCGTCGCGGCTTCACGAGGTTCGCCCATTTCGCCGGCGCCCAAAACAAAGCCGGGTTTCCGGCCTGAAGGGCCGATGAACAAAGCCCAGTCCGTGAGGGCTGGGAACGCGCTGGAGCCACGGGCAACAATCCGGCCCTCACGGGACCGGCGGCGGATCATCGGTCCTTCAGACCGAAAATCCTTGCGCCCGCCGTCACCCAGCCCTGACGGGCTGGGCTGTGTTCACCGGCCCTTCAGGCCGGAAGACCAAGCCCCGGTTTCGGGGGCCGGCAACCGAATGGATGACGTCGAATGGCACCGTGTACACAACCGCTTCGCCAGCCGCTCGTGGGTGACAGGTTCAAGACCGCTTAAAAGCGGGACGCCAGCCCCGCCTCTGCCTGTGGGGGCGGCTCACTTCAACCCCAACACCGCGTCCACCACCCAACACCCTTTCACATGCCGTTCGCCGAAGCGGCAGTGGCCGACTACGACTCGGTCTTCGCAGCCGGCGTCTTCCAAGGCGTCCGCCAAAATGGGGAGCCGGTCGAACGCCGACTCCTCGTAAATGCCTTGGGCGATGCCGGGGACCGTCCCGCCGTCCCACGTCAGCCATGCCGGGTCAACCACGAAAGGCCGGAACGGGTTGCCGAAGACTTCGCGGACGAGCCAAGCGCCGGGCCATTCTTGCAGACGAGCCAGATATCCCATCATTCGCTCATGCTGACCTTCACGGCACAACCCCGTAAACAGCGGATAGTATGCGATCCAAGCCGCATTGAGGAGCGTGCGGCTAATAACCGGATCACCGAGGTCTTCGACAGTTCCGATGTCTTCGGCCTTGTAAACGCCCATCTCCAGCAAACGGTCAACGCCCGTCCCATAACCTGACGTGCCCCAAGAAGGATCAGGCGGGTCGCCGTTCTCAGCCCGGCCTTTCGTTATTTCCAACAAAGAGCTTGAATTAAAATGAAAGCCAAAAGTAGGGCACTCGGCGCACCAAGCCGCGTAGCGACAGTCCTCGTCCGTTACTTTGCCGTCCGCATCTTGCTCGGCCACTTCAACGGCCCGGCGCGAGTTTTCGTCGTACAGCAAATGCCAAATTGACCGCAGGCCGCCGCAAAGGTACAGCCCTTTTTTTCGCTTCGAGAAATTCCAATTGAGGAATTCCAGCATCGGCCGCCAGTCGTCGGCGGTTTGCCATTCAGCTTCGGTCATGCGAGTCTCCGCCGGACGTCACATTCACGGCTTTGCGTTTGTCGTTATACGCATCTCGTAACGCGCCGCACGGTTCTTAACCGCCGCAAGGCGGTCGTGTTGGAGTTCCGCTTTTAAGCGGTCTGTGACCTCCCCGCCGTAATAGGCGGAAGGACCGAGTCTTCGACGGTCCGACCCCTTGGGCGAACCGTCGTCACCCATGTTGGCCGGTCGCTTACCTCACCCCCTAACCCCCTCTCCGAAGCGGAGAGGGGGGACCGAACCAAAGACGGCGGTCGCCCACTTGCTCCCCCTCTCCGCTTCGGAGAGGGGGTCGGGGGGTGAGGTAAACGACCTTCTGCCGGGCGAGGAGTCGTTTGCCCAAGGGGTCGGAGCGTCGAAGACTCCGCTCCTCATGGGCCTTGTGTGTGAACGTTCCAAGACCGCTTAAAAGCGGGACTCCAACACGACCGCCTCACGGCGGTGGAGGAGAGAGATGTGGATCTTCAGGGCGATCATCGCCGCCACTCACGGCAATTTTCGGCCGTTCATCTTGGCCCACAGCCAGGCGCCGACGCCGCCGGCTTCTTTGGCCAGGCGGTTCACCCAGCGTTGGTAGCTCACGGCCAAGTCGGGTTGGGGGGCTTCGGCTTTGTGGGCGTCGATGGCTTTCTTGGCCTTTTCCTTGGCGGTCTCGAAGGCGGTTTTGCCGCCGGTTCTGGTGAGCAGCAGGCCTTCCGTGAGCGTGTGCAGGATCAGGGGGAGGCCGTCGAGTTCTTCGGGGTCGATGGCGGGGAAGAGGCTTCTGGCGCGGTCGTGGTTGCCGTCGAGGGCTTCTTCGAAAGCCAGCCAGGCGGCGAAGTCGCCGGTGGTGGCGTCCTCGTCGGCGATCTTGAGGGCGGCTTCGCAAATCGCCTTCGCCTCGGCGTACTGGCCGAGTTGGCGGTGGCAGACCACCAGCGGGTGCAGCATCCACGGCTCGTCGATGTCGCGGGTTTTCCAGTCGGCGCCCCACGTCGCGGCGGTCTGGTAGTCGGTCACGGTCATCAGGGCGGCCGTCACCTTGGCCCAGCCGCGGTCGGTGGCCTTGAGGGCGTCGCCGAACTTTTGGATGACTTCGTGCAACCGCTGGCGGTGCGGCGGCTCGCCGAGGGCGTCCACGGCGGCGTACAGCGCTTCGAGGCCGTTGTCCCCGGCTTGCACGAATGCCGGCAGGCGGTCAAGGAAGGCCCAGTCGGCGCGGGCGACGGCCCGCTCCACCCAGAGCCGGACCGTCGTGGAACTCGGCTCCTCGCCGGCCATCAACTGGTCCAAGGCCCGGTCGGCGACGGTGCCCATGCCGGCGGCGACGAGCGTTTCCACGCCGCGAGAGACGAGGAAGTACGGGGCCTCCTCCATCGGCAGCAGTTGCAACAACGCCAGGCGGGCGGCCTCGGCGTCTTCACTGCGGGCGTGCAGGCGGACGGCGGCCAGGGCCACCTGCGGGCCGCCGGCGTGTTCTTCCAAGACGGCCAGCGTGCGGCGGGCGGCGTCCAGCTCGCCGTCGCCGAGTTCCAGCTCGAACAGGTGCAGCCCGGCGATGCCGTAGGCCGGGTCCATGCGCAGGGCTTCTTGATAGTCGGCCTTCGCGCCGCGGCGGTCGGCCATCGCCTGGC
>JAYUGD010001152.1:0-2930 GCA_043767785.1 Zavarzinella sp.
CCACAACGGCGGACACGTCGCCACGCAACGGCTCATTGAACAACGCAAAGGAGGCCGGTAAGACACCTTGGAAGCCCTGCCCCTCCGGGGTCGAAAACCCATTCCGTCATTGTCCCCGGGTGCGCGAAACGCGACCCGGGGCTAATGGCTGCCACCCCTCCGGGGTGAAGACCGGCCGTCTTTAAGTCAACTCGTCGGAAATCTTGGGAAGTCGATCGTTGACACCACCTACTTCCCCAACAAGGCCGCGACGGTCTTCATTTGCTTCAACCGCGCGTCGGCGTCCTGCAACTTGGCCCGCGTCGCCTCCAGTTCGCTCAACGACACGGCCCCTTGGTCGGCCAGTTTGATGCCGCGGCGGAACTCGGCGGTGGCGAAGTCGTGGGCCGCCTCGGCTTGTTTGACGGCCCCGAGGATGAACTCCTTCACCAACGTGAGTTGCTTGCCGGCCAACTCGGCCTCGACCTCGGCCCGGTCCAAGTCCTGCCGACTGACAGAGTTGCCCACCGCCTTGAGGATTTGCAAATTTCTCTCGGTGAGCTTCACGCTCGCCTCCGCCTTCAGAAACCGCTCGCCCAAGTCGAGGGCGGAGAGATCCAACCCGGCGGCCGGGCGCGGGGCCGGCGCGGGCACGTACGGCTGGGCCACGGGGGCGGGCGGCGGCGTATTCCCCCGGATTCGGGGGGATTCGGCCGCGGCCGGGTCCTCGGCGTCGGCTGACGAGGGAACGGCCTTCACCCGCTCGTAGGTGTACATCACCGTCCCGCCGTCCTCGGCTTTGAAGTCCGTCGGCCTTTTCGCGTCCGGGTCGTTCTGGAAGACCGCCCGCATCCGGTCGCGGTCGATCTCGTAGATGCCGCGGTGCGTGACCTTGGTGTCCGGCTCGCCCCCCTTGCCCTTTTTGGCCACGCTGGTCACGTCCATCCACTTCGGGCTTTTCGTCGGGTCGATCGCCACCGCCGTCGGAATTTCCATCTTCATCTCCGGCTCGATGACGGTGCATTTGTCGCCGGCGAACTTAACAAGAGTTTTTGGTTTGATCTTGCTGCCCGGGACTTCGGTGACGATGACCCGCCACGTGCCTTCGAGCTTTTTCAACTCGTCGGCCGCCGGGTCGGCCTTCCGCGGGGCCGGGGAAAATGGGCCGGCCGGCGCGGGGGTGGTCGGCGGCGGCGCGGCCGGCCCTTGGGCCGGGGACCAGCCGGGCAACGCAGCGAGGGCCAGCGCCCCCGCCATCATCAAGCCGCGCACGGACATTGTGCCGGACACGCGATCTGAGAGGATCATGGACAGTCTCCGTTCAAAGGAGGAAGAAGAGCCGGCGCCGACGCCTAGGACGGGGGACGGGGGCCGGCGACGCGGGCGGGAAGCCCGCGGACAGCCGCAACAGCAGTTCGGCGTAGCCGCGTCGGTCGTCCGGGGCGGTGTGGATGGCGAGGGCGTCGCACGCCATCTCGGCCGCCTCCCGCATGCGGCGGTGGGCGAACCGGAACAGCGGGTTCCACCACCAAATGGCCCCGGCGGCCAGTTCTAGCCACGCCACCCAATGATCGCCGCGGCGCAGGTGAGCCAGTTCGTGGGCGATAATTCCGCGCGCCTCGGCCCCGTTCAATCCCGCCGGCCACACGAGCGTCGGACGACCGACGCACCAGACGAATGGGGAAGAAATCCCGCGGGCGAGCAACGTCTTCGGGGCCGAGACGCCGAGACGGGCGGCCACCGCTCTGACTTCGGCGAGCAAGTCATCCGGGGCGGCGGACGCCATGCGGACGACGTTCCGGTGCCGGGCGATTCGCCGGAATTGCAATGCGAGCCAAGCGGCCCCGCCGAGGAGCCAGACGGCGAAACCCATTGAGACCGCCAACCGGGCGTCGTCCGTCCGCGCCGGTGAAATCAACGGCGAGCGGGGGGCGTCAGCCCCCTGTGCTTCGCCGTCAGACAGGGGGCTGACGCCCCCCGCTCGCCAAGAATCGGACAGTTGAAAATCGCCCGGCGCGGCAGCGATTTCTTCCCGTTCCGCCGGCGCTTCGGTCACGGATTCCGTCGAGCCAACAGCCGCCCACGGCACCACCGGCGGCGTGACGAGCTTCAACACCACGATTGCCCACAGCAAATGCCGCACGGCCGGCCGGCGCCGGAACAGCCGGCCCGCGGCCAGCACGACGGGGATCAGGACGGCGGCCGTGGCCGTGTTCACGGCCAGCCACCAGAGGAGGGTGGTCATTTCTTCCCCCGCTTGTCGGGCGTCGCTTCCAGGGCGTCGATCATCGTGCGGAACTTCGCCAACTCGGCGGCCGAGAAGCGGTGCCGCCCGGCGAACGCCAAGACTAACGGCAAGGCTTCGCCGTCGCACAACTCGCCGGCCAGAGTGGCCATGCGGGCGTGCATCTCCTCCTCGCGGGAGACGAGTGACCGGAACACGAAGGCGAACCCGCCCCGGTCGCTGGCGGCGTAGCCCTTCTTCTCCAGACGCTGGAGCAGCGTGATGACCGTGGACCGCGTCCACGCCTGCCCTTGGGCCGTCAACTCGGCCAACACGTCCTTCACGGCCAGCGGCCCGCGGTCCCACAGGACTTTCAGGGCTTCGCGCTCCGCGTCGCTCATCGGGGGACGAGTCTCCGCCATGCCGGCCTCCAAACTTGTTGACACCGCGTCAACGATACCCGATTGTTGACGCGATGTCAACAACATCCCCGGTGGTTGTTCCTTTTCTTGTCACACGGCCGACCCTCGCCGGTACGGGGGACATACTCACCGCTGAACCGGAGATTTCCCGATGACTTCCCGACTCCTCCGCGGCGTACAACCCTCCGCGGTCCCGGACGGACACGAACTTCGACCCCAACGCGGCCGGCCGGATGACGTGGACGGCGATCAAGCCGACGGATCGGTGAGGCGGCGGTGGTTTTCGCCCCAACGGGGCGGAGGAG
>JAYUGD010001153.1:0-2928 GCA_043767785.1 Zavarzinella sp.
ACCCGCTTGCTCCCCCTTCCCGTCCTCGGGAAGGGGGCCGGGGGGTTAGGTTGTATTGCGGCCAGCCCGATTCACGCCATCCCCATTGCCCCCCGCCGCCAGTCCCTGCTATGGTTCCATCATGCGCTCTCTGCTCCTCATCCCGCTGCTGCTGTTCCTCCCCGCGTGTCACCGGCAGGACGGCGAGAAGCTCGTCCGCATCGGGCAGATCACGACGGAGAAGGTGCGTGAGGCCGCCCCGTCCCGCACGCCGTTCGGCGACATCGCCCCGGAGGCGACGAGGCTCGGCCGCGTGCGCTCCCGCATCAAGGGGGACGTGTACCTGGAAAAAGTCCCCATCCAAGTGACCGAAGACGCCGACGGCATCCGCCTGCGCGGGACCGTCCCGAGCCGCGAACATTTGGAACGGGCCGAACAACTGGCCCAACAAACCGTGGGCGTGACGAAGGTGGTCAATGAATTGACGATCCGGGAACCGTAAACTGTACGTGACAGCCGGAGAAGCAAAAATGGTTTACCGTGTGCCGTTGACGTTCACCCCGCAGCCGGAGGGCGGGTACACCGTTACCTCTTCCGTATTGCCCGAACTGATTACCGAAGGCGATACGCTGACCGAGGCGCAGGAAAACGCCCGCGACGCCTTGGCCGCCGTGGTTGAACTGTATGCCGACACGGGTCGAACTTTGCCCTCGATGATTTCTCAATCGTCGGACACGGAATCCATTGAATCGGATGCATTGGTGGAAGTCGGATGATTTACCGCGAAGCCGCCCGCAAGTTGAAAGTGCTCGGGTGCGTCGAGATTCCTCGCTCCGGCGGCGGGGCTCACCGGAAATGGTTGAACCCCGTCACCAACCAATCGACCGTAGTTCCCGACCACGCCGGGAAAGATTTGAAACTAGGGACACTCAAAGCGATCGTCCGACAACTCAGCTTGAAGTGGACGGATTTCGACTCTGCCTGACCACTCTTTTCTTAAATCAATCCTTCCACGTCGCCACGCCCCCGTTCCGCAGCGCCAGGTTCGCCAAGTGGGCCGCGGACGCGCTGGACACGCCCCCCTCGGCCGGGGCGCTCGGCTTCTGCCGACTGCGCATCGACTCCACCCAGTTCGTCAGGTGCAGGAGTTCACCGTCCGGCTCATCGTAGAAGTCGGCGCCGCGGTGCGTCGGGGTCTTGCCCAGGATCAGCTCTTGCGGCTTGCCGGCCTTGTTGACGCGCTCCGGCGTCACGACCATCGCCCCGCGATCCAGATAAAGCGTGGCGTCCTTGCCCATGAAGGTAATCATCGCCCCGCGGTTGGCGTTGGCGAAGGTGCCTTCAAAGGACATCTGGATGCCGCCGGGGTAGGTGAGGATCGTCTGCACGGTGTCCGGGGTTTCCCACACGTCCTTGCTGACGAGGTGGTTGCCGAGGGCGACGGCCTTCTCGGGGTGGTCAACTTTCAATATCCAGTGGGCCACGTCGATCCAGTGGACCATCAGGTCGGTGAACAGGCCGCCGCCGAAGTCCCAGAACCAGCGCCAGTTGCGGAAGCGGTACTCGTCGTACTCCTGCGGCTTGGCCGTCCCCAGGAACGCCTTCCAGTCCACGGTCTTCGGGTCGATGCTGTCCTTGAACCGCCGAACGCGGTCCGTGTTGCGGTTCCACGTCATGTGGACTTTGAACACCTGCCCGATGCCGCCGGACTGGATGATCTCCTTCGCCTTGATGACGTGCGGCATCGACCGCTGCTGCGTCCCCACCTGCACGATACGCTTGTTCTTGTCTTGCGCCTCGACGATGGCCTTGCCTTCGCTGAGGTCGTGGGTCAACGGCTTCTCGACGTACACGTCCTTCCCGGCGTTGCACGCGGCGACGGCCATCGGCACGTGCCAGTGGTCCGGCGACCCGATCAGCACGGCGTCGATGTCCTTGCGGTCCAGCAACTCCTGAAACTTCGCGGAGGTAATCGCCTTCGGGTCCGCGAGGGCCTTCCCCTCGGCCAGCGCCTTCTCCCAAATGTCGCACACCGCCGTCATGCGCACCCCCGGCACCTTGGCGAGCGACTTCATCAACGTCCGACACCGCCCGCCCGTGCCGATGCACGCGACGTTGATGGTGTCGTTGGCCGCCCAAGTGGTGGAAGAGGCGAGGGCCGTGGCCCCGGCCGAGACAAGAAACGTGCGTCGCGTCTGCATGGGAGAGAAGCCCCGGGAGGAAAAGGGAAGTGAGGAAGAGTGTACCCGGCGGCGAGGCATTGCGGAAATCAGAATTTGGAATTCGGGTTCGCACTCGCTATCGCACCGCCGTCGCGGTAGACTCCTACAAACCCGTCCCGGAGAGGTGTCTCATGCGAATTCTTTCATCCCTGACGATGCTGGCCGTCTG
Source organism: Zavarzinella sp. (assembly GCA_043767785.1). Lineage (GTDB taxonomy): Bacteria > Planctomycetota > Planctomycetia > Gemmatales > Gemmataceae > Zavarzinella. The sequence continues at coordinate 2,371 of JAYUGD010001153.1, forward strand.
CGCCCCCCTGTTCGCCGCCGACAAGTCCGAGGACAAAGCCAAGGAGGCGGCGGTCGCCCTCTTGAAAGCGGTCAAGGCGAAGGACGCCGCCGCCGCGATGAAACTGTCGGACGTGCCGTTCCTGTACAAGGACAACGGGCTGGCGACGCACAAGGAGGCCGCCGACCTGGAGAAGTGGCTGACCGAGAAGGTGGGGTCCGTCAAGGACGCCGACCAAGTGCCGACCGCGATCGATGAACTCCTCCCGTTCGCCGCCGTGAAGGAAAAGGTCAAGACCGACAAGGAAAAAGCCTTGGTCGAAGAGGCGCTCGGCAAGGACGGCTTCCTCGCCATCGTCGCCGCCCCGGACGGCAAAAAAGTCGGGATCGCCGTGCGCATCAAAGACGGCAAGGCGCGCATCGTCGGGATCATCAATTAAGCGCCGAACCTGCTCGATCACGGGCCCAGCTTCATCAGCCGGGCCTTGGCCGGGTCGTTCTTCCCGTTGAACTTCTCTGCTCTACCGACGACATCCATCCCAAGCGCACGGCAATGCGAGGCGACGTGCGAGCCGATGAA